>CALRPK020000232.1:0-4505 GCA_943370015.1 Paracoccus haematequi | reverse complement strand
CGCCCTCCCCTTCGTCATAGCGATGTCCGCTGTGGGATCAGCCCCAGCAGAGTTCGGTGCCCTTGGTGGTGTCGATCGACGGCACGCCTTCGGCGGGCTTGTCGGTCACCAGGTTCACACCGGTGTTGTAGAAGGACAGACCTTCGGTGACGGTCGGCTTGGTGCCGTCCTTGGCATAGGCCACGATGGCCTCGATGCCCTTGGACGCCATCAGCAGCGGATACTGCTGCGAGGTCGCGCCGATGACGCCCGACTTGACCGAGGCAACGCCCGGGCAGCCGCCGTCAACCGAAACGATCAGAGCCTGATTTTCTTTGCCAGCGGCTTTCAGCGCCTGATAGGCACCTTCAGCAGCGGGTTCGTTGATCGTGTAGACCACGTTGATGTCCGGGTCCTTGGCCAGCAGCGTTTCCATCGCGCGCAGACCGCCTTCCGGGTTCGCGTCCGACGATTCATGGCCGATGACGCGCGGGTCGGTTTCCGAACCCAGCACGGTCAGGTCCGGAACTTCGATGCCGAAGCCGACGAGGAAGCCGGTGTTGCGCTGAACGTCAACCGAGATGTTGTCTTTGTTGATGTCGAGCATTGCGATCTTGGCGGTCTTCACGCCTTCTTCGCCGAGGGTCGCAGCGGCCCATTTGCCGATCAGCTGGCCAGCTTCGAAGTTGTCGGTCGCGAAGGTGATGTCCTGCGCTTCGGTGTCAGCCAGCGGGGTGTCGAGAGCAATCACCAGGATGCCAGCGGCGCGGGCGTCCTTGAGGGCCGGGCCGACCGAGTCGTTCGACGGGGTGATCAGGATACCCTTGGCACCGGCGGCGACGCAGTTTTCGATGGCGGTGATCTGCGGAGCAGCGTCGCCGTCTTTTTCACCGGCATAAGCCTGGAAATCCAGACCAGCGGCCTTGGCAGCAGCCTCAGCGCCTTCCTTCATTTTCACGAAGAAGGGGTTGGTGTTGTTCTTGGTGATCAGGCAAGCCAGATCAGCAGCCGAGGCCGAACCAGCCATCAGCGCAAGCGAAGCCGCGCCCAGAAGGGCTTTGACTTTGAAATTCATTGATTTTCCTCCCAAGAAAATCCGGGGGTGCGCCCCCTCGTGTTACGTGCCGACGAAGTGTAACCTCCGTTGCGACGGGGACAACAAAGCCGATTCCTTGGCGGGCGTCAATAAATAAATCACTCTGATTTAATATTGACAGACTGCCCACGCTTTGCCCAATCTGCCCGACAATTCATCGCCAAAAAGGCGGGGTCATCGCCTGAACGGCGGGGTTACGTCGTGCTGCGGCACAGCGGGAGGAGCCTTGAGAAACCCTTTTGACACCAGCGCAGAGCGCGTGGCGGATCGGCCTGTGGCCGAACCCGTCCTGTTGCGCGGGTCGAATCAGTCCGGGATGCGTGCGCATAACGAAAGGCTGGTGCTGTCGTTGTTGCGCACAGATGGGCCGATGGCGAAATCTGATCTCGCCCGCCTGACTGGCCTTTCCGCGCAGACCGTGTCGGTCATCATGCGCAGCCTTGAGGCCGATGGTTTGCTGGTCAAAGGTGAACCCGTGCGCGGGCGCATCGGGCAACCGTCCGTGCCGATGGCGCTTGAGGCGGATGGCGCGTTTTTTCTGGGGCTCAAGATCGGGCGGCGGTCTGCTGACCTGATGCTGGTCGATTTTCTGGGCCGGGTGCGCGACACGCGGCGCAACATCTACCGCTATCCCACGCCCGAAGGTGTCATTGCCTTTGTGCGCGAGGCGTTGCCGGCTGTGCTCGCATCGCTCGGTCCGGGGCAACGCGACCGGGTGGGTGGCATGGGCATCGCGATGCCATTTCAGTTATGGAACTGGGTCGCCTATATCGGCGCACCGCAGTCCGAGATGGACCAGTGGCGCAACCGCGACATCCAGTCGGAAATCGCGGAACTTGCCGGAATGCCCGTGCATATCCAGAATGACGCTACCGCTGCTTGCGGGGCAGAACTGGTCTTCGGCACCGGAGAAAAACCCAAGGATTTCCTCTATTTCTACTTTGGCACCTTCATCGGTGGCGGGCTTGTCCTGAATGGGCGGCTGTTTCCGGGGCGCACGGGAAATGCCGGTGGCGTGGGTCCGATGCCGGTGCCCGGCCCCGATGGCAAGACGCATCGCTTGTTCGACGTCGCATCGATGTCGCGCCTTGCCGAGATGATGGAAGAAGCGGGCGAAAGCTCTGATCACCTTTGGCAGCAGCATCGCGAATGGCGGGTGTCGCGCCCGATCCTTGATGCTTGGATCGACGGCGCAGCGCAGGGCTTGGCCTATGCCATCCTGTCCGCCTCGGCGCTGACAGAACTTGAGGCGGTGTTGATTGATGGCTGGATGCCCAGCGAAATCCGCACCGAACTGACCAACCGCACAGAGGCCGCGCTGGACAAGTTGGACATGTCCGGGGTGGAACGCCCGCAGGTTCGACAGGGCACCGTCGGGGCAGATGCCCGCGCCTTGGGTGCGGCAGCGATTCCTTTGGCGCAGCGATATCTGATCGAAACCACCGCCCTGCCCCCCGCACCCACCGGGCAGTAAATCCTTGCTCTTGGGCGCAAGCCGCCCCACAACTCTGTCTTGCACGTGGGAAAGTTGTCCGCCTCGCAGCGGAAAGGGTTAAATCTTCGATTTTTTTCCCGATATTGGGTGCAGAGCCAGAAACGGACACCAAGACGACGGGGACGCATGACCTTAGCCTTGATCGCGGCACTGCCTTTCCTCGGTGCGCTTTTGCCCGGCCTGACGATCCGCGCAGGGCGCGGAGTCTGCGCAACCCTTGCCGCCGCCTTCACCGCACTGGCTTTGCTGCTGCTGGCGCTCCATGCCCCCGCTGTTTTGCGCGGCGAGGTGGTGCAGACCCGGATCGACTGGCTGCCGCAGATCGGGCTGTCGGCAAATTTCATGCTGGACGGATTGGGCCTGCTCTTTGCCGGGCTGATCCTTGGCATCGGTTTGCTGATCATCCTCTATGCGCGGTTTTATCTGGCTGAGGCTGATCCCTTTGGCCGCTTCTTGACCTTTCTCATGCTGTTCCAAGGCGCGATGGTGGGGATCGTGCTGTCCGACAACATCCTGCTTTTGCTGGTGTTCTGGGAGCTGACCTCGCTGTCGTCCTTCCTCTTGATCGGCTTTTGGGGCCATCTGGCCGAAGGCCGCCAAGGCGCACGCATGGCGCTGGCGGTGACGGGCGGCGGCGGTTTGGCGATGATCGCGGGGATGCTGATCCTCGGGCAGATCGCGGGCAGTTACGACCTGTCAGTGATCCTGACGCAGGGCGAGGCGATTCGCGCCTCAGACTGGTATCTGCCGGCGTTGCTGTTGATCCTTTTGGGCTGTTTTGCCAAATCGGCGCAGTTCCCGTTCCACTTCTGGCTACCACATGCGATGGCGGCCCCCACCCCGGTTTCAGCCTATCTGCATTCGGCGACGATGGTGAAGGCCGGGATTTTCCTGATGGCGCGGCTGTGGCCCGTGCTGGCGGGCACGCCGGAATGGTTCTGGATCGTCACAACGGTGGGGCTGATCACCCTGCTGATCGGGGCCAAGACCGCGTTTTTTAAGCATGACCTAAAGGCGATTCTCGCCTATTCCACGGTCAGCCATCTGGGCCTGATCACCATGCTTTTGGGCCTTGGCACCAAGACGGCAGCGACAGTGGCGGTGTTCCACATCCTGAACCACGCCACCTTTAAGGCCGCGCTCTTCATGGCGGCGGGGATCGTCGACCATGAAACCCACACCCGCGACATCCGCCGTCTGGGGGGATTGCGTCACCTGATGCCGATCACCGCCGCGATTGTTGCTGTGGCGGCGCTCAGCATGGCGGGCATTCCGCCGCTGAACGGCTTCCTGTCCAAAGAGATGATGCTGGAAGAGGTCGTGCACACCCCCTATCTGGCGCCCTGGCTGTTGGCGGCGCTGGTGACGGTGGCCTCGCTGACCTCGGTCGCTTATTCCTTCCGGCTGATCGCGCATGGGTTCTTGGGACAGGTCCGCACCGACTATCCGCACAAACCCCATGATCCCGGTTTTGGGATGTGGGCAGCCCCGGCGCTGCTCGCTGTGCTGGTGGTGTTGATCGGGCTGATGCCGATGACTTTTGCGGGAGGACTGGTCGATGCGGCGGCCGGGGCGGTGACGGGGCAGGCCGTGGCGGTCAAGATCGTGCATTGGCATGGGTTGACGGGTGCGCTTGGCCTGTCGGTGATCGCCGTTGCGGGCGGGGCGCTGGCCTTACGTCTGCATGCGCCGCTGCAGCGGATGTGGGACGCCTTCCCCAAACCTGATGGCAAGGCGTTTTTCGATCTTCTCACCAACGCCTTGGCAACGCTCGCCCGCCGTCTGACCGCGTTCAGCCACAACGGCAGCCTGTCCGCGGCCATCGGTATCGCTGTCGCAACGATCACGGCCTTGGGGCTTTACGCCTTTGCCACCGGCAGCCACAGCGCCGGAACCCGCGCAGCCACGCCGATAAACCCCGTCGCGCTGGCGTGT
>CALRPK020000231.1:0-4507 GCA_943370015.1 Paracoccus haematequi | reverse complement strand
TGAATCACCCGCTGACACGCGGCCTTGCAAGCTGCATCCGGGCAGTTCGCCCCGATCGCGGCGGGATCGAAGGAGCACCATTCTGGTCGGAAATGCCCTTCCTCACCGAACAGATAGGTATCCCGGCGGTCTACTGCGCGCCAGGCGACATCTCGATCTGCCACACGAACTTCGAGCGCGTGCCGCTTGCCGATTACCACGACGGCGTCCTCGCCTTTGCCGCTTTCATCGCGACCACTTGCGGAATCTTGCCCGAACACCCGGGCCAACATCAGGGAGAAAGACCATGACACTGAGAACACGGAACCTTCTGGCATCGCTTTCGGTGCTGGCACTGCTCGGTTTGCCTGCCGCAGCGCAGACCGTCGGGCCTTCGGGCGAGGCGGCAACCCCGACCGCCGAGATCACCGTCGACGATACCCAGGCGGCGGAACTGCAGGGCAAGGGGCTCAAGGCTGCGCTCCTTTGGCACGACCAGGCGGACTTTGTGAACGCGGTCACGGCAGGCGCGACGGATGAGTTCACCCGCCTCGGGATCGAGGTTGTCGCCACCACTTCTGCCGGGTTCGACAGCGCCAAGCAGCTGGCCGATGTGGAAACCACCCTGGCTTTGGGCCCCGATATCATCCTGTCCTTGCCGCTGGACCCGGTTGCTTCGGCTGCGGCATTCAAGAAAGCCAGCGAGGCTGGGGTGAAGCTTGTGTTCCTGTCGAACCTGCCTGCGGACTACAAGCACCCGGCGGACTATGGCGCCATCGTTACGGATGACTTGTTCCAAATGGGCAAACAGGCAGCGGACGTGTTGGCCACCGCGATGGGCGGCAAGGGCAAGGTCGGCTGGATCTTCCACGATGCCGCCTACTACGTCACCAACCAGCGCGACAACGCCTTCAAGACCACGATCCAGTCTTCCTATCCCGACATGCAGATCGTGGCTGAGGCAGGGATCAGCGACCCGGCGCGGGCCGAAGAGATCGCCAATGCGATGCTCTTGCAGAACCCCGATCTGGGCGGCATCTACGTCACTTGGGCCGGTCCTGCCGAGGGCGTTCTGGCGGCCCTTCGCGCCAGCGGCAACACCACGACCAAGATCGTGACGCTGGACCTGTCGGAACCCATTGCGCTTGACATGGTCAAGGGCGGCAACGTGGCCGGGATCGTGGCGGACGAGGCCTATGAACTGGGCCGCGCCATGGCCGCCGTCGGGGCCCGCGCGGTGCTGGGCGCCGAAAACCCGCCCTTCATCGTCGCCCCCGCCCTGACGGTCACCAAGGACAACGTGGCCGAGGGCTGGCAGAAGTCGCTGCGCAAGGATGCGCCGCAATCGGTGCTAGACGCTCTGAAGTGACCCCGCCCGCCGCGCCCGGACCGTTCGGGCGCGGCCCTACTTATCCCAGCGGACGGATGCCATGACCCTAACCCTCCCCTCACGCGCCGCCTTGCAGGGACTTATCGTCTACGCAGGCTTTATCCTGATCTTTCTGTTTTTTTCGGTGATGCTCTGGGATCGCGGCTTTTTGTCGGCCCAGAACCTGACCAACATCATCCTCCAGACAGCCCCGGCGACGCTGCTGGCGGTCGGGCTGGTCTTCGTGCTGGCCGCCGAAGAAATTGACCTTTCCTTCGGCGCCGCAGTAGCACTGGCCGCCATCGTCGCGGCGATGGTGATGCGGGTGCAGCCATGGCCGGTGGGCGTGCTGGCGGGACTTGCTACTGGCACGGCAGTCGGGCTGGTCAACGGTGCTATTGTGGCCTACGCGCGGCTTCCGTCCTTTCTGGTAACACTTGCCACCATGGGGGTGGTTGCGGGGCTGGCGCGAGAGCTGTCGAACCTGCAATCCATCCCGGTGACCGCAGAACCATTCATCGCCATCTTCGGCAGTGGAAGCCTGCTGGGGATTCCCTCGCTGGTTCTTTGGACCGTCGCGGCACTGGTAATCGGCCATCTGGTCTTTCGTGAAACCCGCTACGGCGCGCATGTGCTGGCGACGGGCGATAATCCGCGGGCGGCGCTAGTCTCGGGCATCAAGGTCGCGCGTCTGCGCCTGTCGGTGCTGGTGCTGTCCGGGTTCTGCGCCGGCCTTGCGGGCCTGCTTTATGCAGGGCGGTTGCAGGCGGCGCGCTACACCTTGGGCGAAAGTGACCTGATGACGGTCATCGCCGCCGTAATCGTCGGCGGCACCGCACTGAACGGTGGGCGTGGCACCATTCCGGGCGCGCTGGTCGGAAGCCTGATGATGGGGATGCTGTCGAACGGGCTGATCTTAATGGGCCTGTCCGTCTCGTGGCAGATGATCATCAAGGGCCTTATCGTTCTGGCCGCTGTCGCTGTCTCGCTGCGCGAACCCAACCGCTGATCGGAGGTCATACATGTTCCTCGACGTTCTTCGCCGCCGAAATCCTGCGTTCATTCGGGCCGCGCAGTCCCTGCATCAGTCAGGTGCGATCCCCGCCAATTCCTATGTCCTCGATCTGGATACCATCACCGAAAACGCCCGGCTCTTGCGGGCCGAAGGCGACCGGCTGGGCCTGAAGGTCTTTGCCATGACCAAGCAGGCCAGCCGCCAGACCGGGTTTTCAAAGGCCGTAATGGCCGGGGGCATTGACCGCTGCGTGGCCGTTGACATGGCTTGCGCCATTGCCTGCCACAGGGCGGGGCTGAGGGTGGGCCACCTTGGCCACCTGGTCCAGGTGCCGCGCGCCGAGGCGGCTATGGCGGCACGCGATCTGGCACCCGATTATTGGACAGTGTTTTCTAACGACAAGGCCACCGAGGCCGCGGCAGCGGCCAAGGCGGCCGGGCGGGAACAGGCGCTGCTGGCCCGCGTCCAGACGCAAGGAGACACGTTCTATCGCGGCCATGAAGGCGGGATTGCCGCCGAAGCAGCAGTAGAGGCCGCGCGCCGGATCGATGCGCTGGACGGCGCGCGCTTTGCCGGGATCACTACCTTCCCCGCCCAGCTTTACGATCACGCCACCCGCAAGGTGCGCCACACGCCGAACCTTGCCACCCTGCAGCGCACCGCCGATGCCCTGCGCCGCGCGGGCTTTGTCGATCTGGAAATCAACGCCCCCGGCACCACCTCGCTGGTTACCCTGCAAGCTCTGGCCGAGGCCGGTGCGACGCAAGTGGAACCCGGCAACGGCCTGCACGGCACCACGCCCCTGCACGCCGTCGAGGATCTGCCGGAACGCCCCGCCGTGCTTTATCTGACCGAAGTCAGTCACCTGCACCCGGGCCGCGCCTATTGCTTCGGCGGCGGCCTCTACATCGATCCGGTCTTTCCGGACTATGACGTCAAGGC
Source organism: Paracoccus haematequi (assembly GCA_943370015.1). Classification (GTDB taxonomy): domain Bacteria; phylum Pseudomonadota; class Alphaproteobacteria; order Rhodobacterales; family Rhodobacteraceae; genus Paragemmobacter; species Paragemmobacter haematequi_A. Next base: position 1,202 of record CALRPK020000231.1, on the reverse strand, counting down.
GCTGGTCGGCCCGGAACCCTCCACCGATGACGCGGCCCTCCGGTCGGTCGAAATCCCGCCCCCGGCCGCCATCGACTACTACGGCATGATTGATGCCGCCGGTCCGACGCCGCCCCGCACGGGCGACACCGTCGTCTTCGGCTTCCGCGGCCAGGCCTTTGTCACGCGCGCCTATGCCGTCGGGATTGCGGGCGTCTCGACCAGAACCCCCCATGTCGTGTCCATCGAGAACATCTTCGGCCAGCCCGAACCCTGGCCCCAGCTTCGCAAGGCCTTGCCATGACGCCCGTCCTGCAACTGAAGAAAATCCGCAAGTCCTTTGGCGGCGTCACCGCCATTCAGGATTTCTCGCTGGACCTGCACGCGGGCGAAGTGGTGGCCCTCGTCGGCGACAACGGCGCGGGCAAGTCGACGCTGATCAAGATGATCTCGGGCGTCCATCCACCAACATCCGGGGACATCCTGCTGGACGGCCAACCCGCCAGCTTTGCCGATGCCTCCGTAGCGCGGGAGCGGGGGATCGAGGTGGTCTATCAGGATCTGGCCCTTGCCGATCAGCAGACCGTCTACATGAACCTCTTTCTGGGGCGTGAGCCGGTCAAGGGCCCCTTCCGCCTTCTTGACCGCAAAAGGATGATCGCCGAGACGGATGCGCTGGTGAAGGAGCTGGACGTTCGCATCCCCTCGGCCTCGGCCACCATCCGCGATCTGTCTGGCGGTCAGCGTCAGGGTGTTGCCATCGCAAGGGCCACGCATTGGGCCAAGAAACTGGTCTTGCTGGATGAGCCGACGGCGGCCTTGGGCGTTGCCGAAACCGCCCGGGTCGAGGCGACGATCGAGGCATTAAAGACGCGCAACTTGGCAATCTTCATCATCTCGCACAGCCTGGATCAGGTGTTCCGCCTTTCAGACCGCATTTGCGTCCTGCGTCGGGGACAGCAAATTGGCATCAGGGAAACCGCGAAGACCGACAAGAACGAGATCATCGCCATGATCACCGGGGTGTCCGCATGACCGGAGCGGGACACCTCATGGCCGCAGAAGTCGCCGAGATTCCGGAGGTCATCGACCGGCAATTGCGCGACAATCTCGACAGCTACCTTGCTCTTGGTCATGACTGGGCCAACGATCCGCCCGTTTTCTTCGCAACCTGCGCCCGCGGCCCCTCGGATCAGGCAGCACTCTTCTTCAAGTATTTGACC
>CALRPK020000230.1:0-4509 GCA_943370015.1 Paracoccus haematequi | reverse complement strand
TATTCGCCGTAGTTGGACTTGGCCTTGGACACGACTGAGCCCACCCGCAGCGCGTCAAAGACCGTGGTGATCCCCACGCTGGCCAATTCCGCGTCATGGGCGATGATGGCGGCGGCATGGGGCCAGCCGACCTTGGGGCGCGGTTCGATATGGCGTTCCAGATTGTCGGTATGCAGTTCGATTAGCCCAGGCGTCACCAGATCGCCGCCCATATCCTCGGCCCCCGGCACGAGATTGGTGCCGGGGTCGATGGCGGCGATGCGCCCGTCACGCAGGCAAAGCGTGCCGTGGATGATTTCGTGCTCCAGCACGATGCGGGCGTTGGCAAGCAGTGTTTCGGTCATCACGGGAATCCGGCGTAAAGGAAGATCAGGAGCATGCGGCGGGCGCGTCACATCCGTGTGACACAGGACGGCTATGCGGGCAGGGTGGTGGCAGGAGGACGGCATGGAATTCAAACGCTTCGCGATATACTACGCTCCGCGTCCGGGGGCTTTCGCGCAGGCTGCGGCGGCTTGGTTGGGCTGGGATGTGGCATCCGGCCAAGCCGTGCCGCATCCGCAGGTTCCGGGCGTGGCGCAGCCCGTCGCCGACCTGACCCGTGCGCCGCGCAAATACGGCTTTCACGGCACGATCCGCGCGCCCTTCCGGCTGGCACAGGGTGTGACGGCGGATCAAGTGACCGCCACCGTTGACGCCATCGCCCATAGCCTGCCACCCGTCACGCTGGAGGGCTTGGTGCTCAGCCGGATCAAGGGTTTCCTCGCCCTGATCCCCGACGGGGACGAAGGCGACCTTCTGCTGCTGGGGGCAGAGGTGGTCAGCCGGACCGACCCGCTGCGCGCCGCCCTGTCCGAGGCCGAGATTGCCAAGCGCCGCCCCGACCGTCTGAGCCACCGCCAACGGCAGTTGCTGGATCAATGGGGCTATCCTTACGTGATGGAGGAATTCCAGTTCCACCTGACCCTGACCGACGACCTGCCCGAGACGCTGCCCGAGACGCTGGCCGAGTCGCTGGCCCCCCCGCTTGCCGCATGGTTCGCCCCGGTGCTGCCGCGCCCCTTTGTCATCGAAGACCTCTGCTTGATGGGCGAGGATGCGGCAGGGCGGTTCCATCTGATCTCCCGTCATGCGCTGACGGGCGCCTGACCGGAGGCCAGATCAGGCGATTCCAGCGCGGACAGAAACCGCGACACGCCTTCCGTCAGCGTGCCATCGTTGCGGACATCCAGCACCCGCAGGCCGGGGGGGATGTCATAGCTGGCCCGCTGGATGCGTTCGGCGATGTCTTCCCGCGTCTCGCGCCCGCGCGCGAGCAGCCGCTCCATCAGCACAGCAGATGGGGCGCAGACCCGGATGACTCGCAGGTCTGGCATCCGTTCAACGGCAAGCTCCAGCGCGGCGCGTGATCCGTTAAAAATCACATCATGCCCATCTTCGCGAAGGTCCACCTGCGCCTGGGGGATGCCGTAACGCAGGCCGTGTGCGCGCCAGTGCAGCGCGAATTCTCCGCGCGCGCGGCGGGCCTCGAACTCGGGCTCACTGACGCCCGTGAAATCCTCGCCCCCGGCGCTTTCCGGGCGGGTGATGAAGCGGCGGACGATCACCAGATCGGGGCGGGCGCGGCGCGCCGCCTCGATCAGCGTGTCTTTCCCGGCACCAGAAGGGCCGACGACGGCAAAAAGACGCCCCGTCATGCCGCAGCCCTTGGCGTGAAGGCGGTCACATCCACCAGCCGGTCACAGACCCGCGCCCGCGCGCCTTCGTCATGGAAAATGCCAAGGATGGCGGCACCACGGGCCTTGGCCTCATCGATCAGGGAGAGCACTACCTCGCGGTTCCCGGCATCAAGGCTGGCGGTCGGTTCATCCAGCAGCAGCGCCGGATAGGCATGGGCAAAGCCGCGTGCGATGTTCACGCGCTGTTGTTCGCCCCCGGAAAAGGTGGTTGGCGACAGCGGCCACAGCCGGGCCGGGATGTTCAGCCGTGCCAGCAGCGCCGCCGCACGATGGTGCGCCTGATCCGCTGGGACGCCCAGTTGCAACAGCGGTTCGGCCACAACATCCAGCGTGGGCACACGCGGAACCACGCGCAGGAACTGGCTGACATAGCCCAGTGTCCGGCGGCGCAGTGCGATGATTTCGCGCGGTTGGGCGCGGGCCACATCCAGCCCGCCCACCATGATGCTACCCGATGCGGCGAGGTAATTGCCCCAGACTATCCGCATCAGCGTGGACTTGCCCGCGCCCGATGCGCCCACCAGCCCGACACATTCGCCGGGGGCCACGGTCAGCTCTGCCCCCGCCATCACGGGGATCACCGCACTGCCCTGATTATGCAGGGTAAAGTTCTTGGAAACGCCAGAAATGCGGATCATGTCACACCTGCAGGACGGAAGAGACGAGAAGTTGGGTATAGGCGTGCTGCGGATCGTCCAGAACCTGATCGGTCAGCCCGCTTTCCACCACGCGCCCCGATTTCATCACCATCAACCGATCGGCCAGCAGCCGCACCACGGCAAGGTCATGCGTCACGATGATCACCGACAGGCCCATCTCGCGCACCAGCCCGCGCAACAGGTCCAGAAGCCGCGCTTGAACGCTGACATCAAGACCGCCCGTCGGTTCATCCATGAACACCAGCCGCGGCCCGGTGATCAGGTTGCGTGCGATCTGCAGGCGTTGCTGCATGCCACCGGAAAACGCGCTCGGCCGGTCGTCGATGCGTTCGGCGGCAATTTCCACCCGGCCCAGCCAATCGGTGGCGCGGGCGCGGATCTCGCCGTAATGCCGCGCCCCAACTGCCATCAACCGCTCGCCGACATTGCCGCCTGCGGTCACGCCCATCCGCAAACCATCGCGCGGGTTCTGGTGCACATAGGCCCAGTCGCTGCGCGACAGGCGGCGGCGTTCGGGTTCCCCCATCGCCAGCACGTCACGCGGGCCTTCACGGGTGTCGAAGATCACTCGGCCCTCATCCGATGTCAGATGCCCCGCTAGGCAAGAGAGAAGAGTCGATTTTCCCGATCCGCTTTCACCGACGATCCCAAGCACTTCACCGGGCCAGAGGTCAAAAGCCACATCCGCACAGCCGATGCGGTTGCCATAGCGCTTGGTCAGGCCTTCCACCTGCAACAGCGGGGTGGTCAGGGTTTCCATCCGGCTCATTGCAAATCTCCCGTCGTGCCCATGCGCCCGACATGGCCCGCTGCGCGGCGGGAGGCGCAGAAATCGGTATCGGAACAGACGAACATCCGCCCGCCCGCATCATCGACGATCACCTCATCCAGATAGCTTTCCCCCGCACCACAGAGGTCGCAGTCATGGTCAGCTTTGGTGGCGGTGAAGGGATGGTCGTCGAAATCGAGGCTGACAACCTGCGTATAGGGGGGCAGGGCGTAGATCCGCTGCTCGCGCCCCGCGCCGAACAGTTGCAGCGCGGGGGAGTCCGACAGTTTGGGATTGTCGAACTTCGGGATGGGCGAGGGGTCCATGACATAGCGCCCCTCAACCTTGACCGGATAGGCATAGGCGGTGGCAATGCTGCCGTGACGGGCGATGTCCTCATAAAGTTTCACATGCATCAGCCCGTATTCTTCAAGGCTGTGCATCTTGCGGGTTTCTGTCTCGCGTGGTTCCAGAAAGCGCAGGGGTTCGGGGATCGGCACCTGATAGACGAGGATCTGATTTTCGGTCAGGGCCTGTTCCGGGATGCGGTGGCGGGTCTGGATGACCGTCGCCTCTGCCGTCGCTTCGGTCGTGGCGACACCGGCGGTGCGCTGAAAGAACTTGCGGATAGACACAGCGTTTGTGGTGTCATCCGCGCCTTGGTCGATCACCTTGAGCGTGTCATCTGGTGTCAGGCAGGCTGCCGTGACCTGCACACCGCCCGTGCCCCAGCCGTAGGGCATAGGCATCTCGCGGCTGGCGAAGGGCACTTGATATCCGGGAACTGCGACGCCCTTCAGGATGGCGCGGCGGATCATCCGCTTGGTCTGTTCGTCGAGGTAGGCAAAGTTGTAGGCTTGATCGGTCATTCGGCGGCATCCCGTTGAAGGTTGTCCATCGCCTCGGCGCGCAGCTTGCGGATCAATTCCAGTTCGCTCTGGAAATCGACGTAGTGCGGCAGCTTTATGTGTTCGAGGAAACCCGTCGCCTGCACGTTGTCGGCATGCATCAGCACGAATTCCTCATCCTGCGCCGGGGCACCGGTATTGTCCTCACCCAACTCTTTCCAGCGCAGGGCCCGGTCGACGAGGCTCATTGCGATGGCCTTGCGTTCGTTCTGGCCGAAGGTCAGCCCATAGCCACGGGTGAATTGTGGCGGCTCGGTCTTTGAGCCTTTGAACTGGTTGACCGTCTCACATTCGGACAATTCCACCTCGCCGATGGAGATGGCAAAGCCGAGTTCGGGTATCTCCATCTCCACCTCAACCGTGCCGATGCGGAGTTCACCGACAAAGGCGTGGGTGCGCCCGTAACCCCGCTGGGTCGAATAGGCGAGCGAGAG
>CALRPK020000229.1:0-4513 GCA_943370015.1 Paracoccus haematequi | reverse complement strand
GGGTTTGGCGTTTTACCGGGGGCAGCCATCTGAAAGGGCTTGACCTGACCCCGCCCGAGGATGCCATTCCTGAGGTCGACTATGCCTCTTTTGCTGCGATGCGTGCCGCGCATCCGGGCCTTTTTGACGAATTGACCGCCGATGAACCTGCCGAGTGACGCCGACCCTACCCCCAGTGACGATGCCGCCCGTGCCGGGTGGCTTTACTACGTTGCGGGCATGACCCAAGACCAGATCGCGCGCGAACTGGGCGTCAGCCGACAGCGCGCGCAGCGTCTGGTATCCAAGGCCGTGGCGGATGGTCTGATCCATGTGCGGCTGGAACATCCCATTGCTGCTTGTCTGGACCTCGAACAGGCCCTGACCGACCGCTTTGGCCTGATGCGCTGCCGCATCGCCCCCGACCTTGGCCGCGCCGATCCGGTGCGCAGCATCGCCCCCGCCGCCGCTCAGGAACTTGAGCGGTTCCTGCACATGCCAGACCCGATGGTCATCGCCTTTGGCACCGGACGCGCGCTGCGGGGCATGGTCGATGCCATGGCGCGGCTTGAAGCACCGCAGCACCGTCTGGTCAGCCTGATCGGGAACATCGCGCCGGACGGCTCTGCATCCTTCTTTGACGTCATCATGTCGGTGGGGGAACGGGTGCGCGCGCCGCATTATCCCATGCCCTTGCCGGTGATTTCGTCCACCGGGGCAGAGCGTGACGCTTTCCGCGCGCTGGAACCGGTGCGGAAGGTGCGCGAACTGGCATCAACCGCCGATGTGGTGTTTGTTGGCGTGGGGCAGATGAGCGATGACGCCCCGCTTTACAAGGATGGCTTCATCACCTTTGCCGAACTCAGCGCGATGCAGGCACAGGGCGCGGTGGGCGAGGTGGCGGGTTGGGTCTTTGACCAAGATGGCCGCTATCTGGACCTTGGCATCAATGAGCGGGTGGGCGGCGTGCGAATCGAACCCGGCCAATCGCGCCCGGTTTTCGGTGTGGCAGCCGGCCCATCCAAGGTGCGCCCGTTCATCGCCGCCCTGCATGGCGCGATCATCAACAGTCTGGTCACCGACGAAGCCACCGCCCGCGCCCTGCTTTCGCTGCGGTGAAGCATCGCGCCGAAGCGCGAATTTCCCTGAAACTTTCGCTGAAACGGGATGGCTTTTCGCATCCCGCCCAGAATTTATGCGGCACTGCGGCGAGCGATTGCCCGCTTGCCGAACAAATGCTCAATTCCTGTCTTGACGGATTGGGGCGAAATGTGGGTAATTGCTCAGTAAGCGATGAAATGCTCAGTCGCTTGTTAGGGAGGAATTCATGAAGATGACGCAACGCGCGCTGCTTGGCGCGACTGTTTCGCTTGCCCTTTGCGGGGCCGCACTGGCGGAAACCACCATCACCGTCGCCACCGTGAACAACGGCGACATGGTCCGTATGCAGGGCCTGATGGACGACTTCTATGCCAAGCACCCCGACATCAAGGTCGAATGGGTGACGCTGGAAGAAAACGTCCTGCGCCAGAACGTGACGACCGACATCGCCACCGGCGGCGGTCAGTATGACGTGATCACCATCGGCACCTATGAGGTTCCGATCTGGGGCAAGCAGGGCTGGCTGGAAAGCCTGAACGACCTGCCCGCCGACTATGACGTCGATGACCTGCTGCCCGCGATCCGCGGCGGTCTGACGGTTGATGGCAACTTGTATGCCTCGCCCTTCTATGGTGAATCGTCCTTTGTGAACTATCGCAAGGATCTGGCCGAAAAGGCCGGGATCACCATCTCTGACGCCCCGACCTGGGACGAAATCAAGGCCGCTGCTGCCGCGATGACCGATACCGAGGCTGGCATCTACGGCATCTGCCTGCGCGGCAAGGCCGGCTGGGGCGAAAACATGGCCTTCCTGACCACCATGGCAAACAGCTATGGCGCGCGTTGGTTCGATGAAAACTGGGTGCCCCAGTTCGACCAGCCGGAATGGAAAGCCGTGATGACGGATTACGTCGAGCTGCTGACCAAGTATGGCCCGCCCGGCGCGTCCAACAACGGCTATAACGAAAACCTGACCCTGTCGCTGCAAGGCAAGTGCGCGATGCGCATGGACGCCACCGTTTCGGCAGGTGCCCTGACCGATCCGGCACAGTCCGAATTCGCTGACAAGGTCGGCTTCGCGCTGGCCCCCGATGCTGGCCTTGGCAAGCGTGCGAACTGGCTCTGGGCGTGGTCGCTGGCGATCCCGGCCTCGTCGGATGCCAAAGAAGCCTCCAAGACCTTCATCAACTGGGCGACCAACAAGGACTATCTGGCGCTGGTCGCGTCGAAAGAAGGCTGGCGCAATGCCCCTCCGGGCACCCGCACCTCGCTTTATGCGAATGCGGAATATGCAGCGCTGCCCTTCGCCAAGATGACCATCGACTCGATCAACGCGGCTGACCCGACCAACCCGACTGTGAAGCCGGTGCCCTATGTCGGCGTGCAGTTCGTCGCGATCCCCGAGTTTGCCGGTCTGGCAACCAGCGTTGGTGAAATCTTCTCGGCCGCTTTGGCCGGGCAGAAGACCGTGGATGAGGCTTTGGCCGAAGCCCAAGCACTGTCCGTGTCGGAAATGACCGCCGCTGGCTACATCAAGTAACGACCTCTCCCCGGGCCGGATATCGGCCCGGGGATGCTCCCAGCTTGCGGATCGGTGCGTACGATCCGCAAGCCTTTTTTCCCCAAAAGACTTGCCGCTGTTGTCTTTTCCAACCTGACGGCATCCTCTTCCTCGGCCCTTTGGCCCCGGAGTCCCCCCATGTCCACACAATCCAGCCGCCTTGCCGCCCGTGTGATGGTCGCGCCATCGGTCCTTTTGCTGTTCATCTGGATGGTCGTGCCGCTGGCCATGACGCTTTACTATTCGTTCCGGCTGTATCGTTTGATTTCGCCGGATCGCACGGGGTGGGTCGGGTTCACCAACTACCTTTGGTTCGTCAATTCGCCGGAGTTCTGGCTGGCGCTGGGCAATACGCTGGCTTTGGTGGGGGGTGTGCTGGTGATCACGGTCACGCTGGGCATCCTGATTGCGCTGTTGATCGACCAACCGGTCAAGGGGCAGGGCGTGCTGCGCATCCTTGTCATCGCGCCCTTCTTCGTGATGCCGCCCGTGGCGGCGTCGATCCTTGAGAACCTGTTCATGCATCCGCAGAACGGCCTTTTCGCCGCGCTGAGCATGAGCTTTGACGCCCAACCCATTCTGTTCTTGCAAGATTATCCGATGTCGTCGGTCATCGCGATCGTCTCTTGGCAATGGCTGCCCTTTGCCACGCTGATCCTTTTGACCGCGCTGCAATCGCTGTCCTCCGAACAGCTTGAGGCCGCCGAGATGGACGGGGCCTCCGCGCTCAGCCGGTTCCGCTATATCATCCTGCCGCATATGATGCGGGCGATCACGGTGGTAATCCTGATCCAGACGATTTTCCTGCTGGGGATTTTCGGCGAGATTTTCACCACCACCCAAGGCGGCCCGGGATCGGCATCGACCACGCTGCCCTACATGATCTTCAAACAGGCCATCGCCGCCAAGGACATCGGTCGCGCCGCCGCCGGGGGGATCATCGCGGTGATCCTTGCCAATATCGTCGCCTATTTCCTGATGCGCGGCATTGGCCGCCATCTGGACGCCTGAGGGGAACAACATGGCACGCGCAACCTCGCCCCGCCGTAAGGCTTTGACGACCCTCGCGGCTTGGTCCGTGGCACTGGTGATCTTTTTCCCGGTGCTGTGGATGATCCTGACCAGTCTCAAGACCGAACCTTCGGCCGTGGCCATGCCGCCGCAGTTGTTCACCGCCGACTGGACGCTGGAGAATTACGCCGAGGTGTGGCAGCGGTCGGATTATCCGCGCTTCTTCTGGAATTCGGTCATCATCGCCTTTGGTTCGACCCTGCTGGGTCTGGCGGTTGCCATTCCGGCGGCTTGGGCCATGGCCTTTGTGCCGGGCAAACGCACCAAAGACCTGCTGATGTGGATGCTGTCCACCAAGATGATGCCCGCCGTTGCGGTGATGATCCCGCTGTATCTGGTGTTCCTGAAGCTGAAACTGATCGACACCCATATCGGGCTGGTTCTGGCCGTGATGCTGATGAACCTGCCGATCATCGTCTGGATGCTCTACACCTACTTCAAGGAAATCCCCTCGGAGATCCTTGAGGCCGCGCGGATGGACGGGGCGGGGCTGTTCAAGGAAATCGCCTATGTCCTGACGCCGATGGCGCTGCCGGGCATCGCCTCGACCCTGCTCTTGAACGTCATCCTCGCGTGGAATGAGGCGTTCTGGACCATCATCCTGACCACCACCAAGGCCGCGCCGCTGTCGGCCTTCATCGCCAGCTTTTCCGCGCCGCAGGGGCTGTTCTACGCCAAACTTTCCGCCGCCAGCACCATGGCCATCGCGCCGATCCTGATCCTTGGCTGGTTCAGCCAAAAGCAACTCGTCCGTGGCCTGACCTTTGGCGCGGTGAAGTGAGGTCCAAATGGGCAAGATTA
>CALRPK020000228.1:0-4521 GCA_943370015.1 Paracoccus haematequi | reverse complement strand
GTGCTCGCCCGCCGTCAGGAACGGCTGGGGGCGGTGGTGCTGGATGACCGTATCTGGACCGATGCTCCGGCGGATGCCATCGCCCGTGCGGCGCTGGACGGCATCCGCCAGATCGGCCTGCCATGGACACCCGCCGCCCGCCGCCTGCGCGCGCGGATCGAATTGGCGCGGGCCGGGGGGGCGGATTGGCCGGACTGTTCCGACGAGGGCCTGATGACCGCCTTGGACGATTGGCTTTTGCCGCATCTGGGCAAGGCCCGGACCGATGCGGATCTGCGCAGCCTCGACATCCATGATGCGTTGAAAGCGCGGCTCGATTGGGACCAGACCGCCACGCTGGACCGCCTGACGCCTGCGCATTTCGAAACCCCGCTGGGCCGTCGCATCCCCATCGACTACGACGGTGAGACCCCGTCGATTGAGGTCCGCCTGCAAGAGCTGTTCGGCGTGACCACCCATCCGACCGTGGGCAAGGCGCGGCTGCCCCTGCGCATCACGCTGCTGTCGCCGAGTCAACGCCCGGTGCAGGTGACGATGGACCTGCCGCGATTCTGGGCCAGTTCTTACGCCGATGTGCGCAAGGACATGCGCGGCCAGTATCCCAAACATCCCTGGCCCGAAGACCCGACGGAGGCGGAGCCGACCCTGCGTGCCAAACCGCGCGGCACGTGATCCCCTCTCCTTTGCAGCAAATATCCCGGGGGAATCGCCTGCTTGCAGGCGATGGGGGCTGGCCCCCAACACGGGTTCAGATAAAGCAGCCTTGCCGGGTTGGCCTGATTTTTCGCAGAAAAATCGCGGCTCCCACGGCGCGACGCTGTTCCAACGCGCTTGACCTTCCCCTGCTTTCCGCTTACACGCCCCCAATCGAATTCGGACGTCTGGGCCAGACTCGGACCATGTCCCGTATACCTTGAAGGATCACGACCATGTCGCGCGTCTGCGAACTGACGGGCAAGGGCCCGATGACCGGCAACACGGTGAGCCACGCGAACAACAAGTCGCGTCGCCGCTTCCTGCCGAACCTGAATGAAGTCACGCTGATCTCGGACGTTCTGGGCCAGTCGTTCAAACTGCGCGTCTCGGCTGCCGCTCTGCGCACCGTTGACCACCGCGGCGGTCTGGACGCGTTCTTGGCAAAGGCCAAGGATGACGAACTGTCGACGGCTGCGCTGAAGATCAAGAAAGACGTCGCCAAAGCCCAGGCCGCTGCCTGATCTTTGCCTGACCTGATGTCCGCAAAACCCTGCCTTGCAAAAGGCGGGGTTTTTGCGCATAGAGCAACCGTGACAAGCTGCCCACTTGGCGAATTTGGGTCCAGTTGGTAACAGCGGCCATGCGCGTCTTTGCCACCATCCTTTTGACCCTGCTGCTGGCGATGACCTCGGTCACCTTCGCTTCTGCACGTGTGCAAGAGATCGGCACCACCACATTGGTGATCTGCGCCCAAGGCTCTGCGCAACTGGTCACCTTGGATGCGGCGGGCAATCCCGTACAGGCACCGCACCATTGCCCGGATTGCCTTGCCTCCTTCCCGCCCCCTCTGCCCCCCGTTGCGCTGGGTGTGTATCACGCAGCGCCGCGTGCCGTGCCCTTGCTGCCCGGTCAGGGACAAGCTGCACCTGCACAGGCCGCAAGCGCCCCATTGGCGCGTGGTCCCCCATGCCTTGTCTGAACAGCACCACTCCAAACGCTTCAGACAGACCAAAGGACCAACTCATGTTTGCCAAATTCCTCCCCGCCGCCGCTGCGGCGCTTGCCCTCTGCTTCGCCGCCCCCGTCTTGGCGCAAGAACATCCCGAAGGCCTGCACATCCATGACGTCTATGCCCGCAGCAATGGTGCGGTCGGCGGCAGTGGTGCGGTGTTCTTCATGATCCACAACAACACCGAAACCGATGACCGTCTGATCGGCGTGGCAACGGATGTGGCGCAAAAAGCCGAGCTTCACACCCATGTCGAATCCGCCGATGGCGTGATGCAGATGACCCAGATCGAAGGGGGCATTGCCCTTCCGTCAGGAGAGATGCACGAACTCGCCCGCGGCGGTGATCATGTGATGCTGATGGGCCTGACCCGCGCGTTGAAGGACGGCGACACCTTTGCCCTGACCCTGACCTTCGAAAAAGCCGGCGACGTGCAGATCGAAGCCACCGTCGACAATGCCCGCAAGCCGGGCGAGGGCGGGATGATGATGGATCATGACAGCATGGGCGATGGCCATGGCGGCCACGATCACAGCAAGATGCAAGGCACCGACGGCTAAGGCCGACTATGCAAAAGGGGCCGGTGACACCGGCCCCTTTTTGATGCGGGCTGAGCCAAGATCAGCCGGCGCAGTATGCCTCAGCCGTCTGGCCGAAATTCTTGTAGCGGTCCCAGAAGGCGTCATCGCTGGCGCGCTGCGACAGCCATGTTTCATTGGCCTTGTCCGGATCAGCAAAGAACTTTGCCGCGCGGCGCTGGTCTGACCCGACAAGGGTCATATCCGCCACCTGCTGGATGCAGGAACAAAGTGCGCGGTTGGCGGCGTCGCGATCCGAATTCAAGCAAGCGTTCTGGATCGGTCCGGCGGCGGCCATGGAGGCGGACAACGGCAACAACAGCGCAGCGCAGGCTGCAAGTGCAACAGGTTTCAGCATCGGGTTCTGCCTCATTGCCAGTTGGCTTGTCGTGACCCACGAACCGCCAACGGTCATTTTTCTGCCATGCTGTATGCCGATTCGAAGTGAAAATTTCAAGGATTCCCGACAATTGGGCGAAGTCCCGCCGATGGGCTGCCACAATGGCCAAATCTGGCCCCCCCGCGCAGGCGACGCCACAACATGCAGCCCTGCCTTTCACCCGCAGCCAGCGTCAGAGCGCCCCCACGGCGCCACCCCTGCGACAGAATGACCACCCGTCGCAGTCCTGATCCCAAGAACCCCGCGCCAAGGCCACTTTGTCCCTGCGAAGCCCCTTTCCCGGCCTTGCCTGACAGGCTATATGCCGCCGCATGACCCAGCTTGATCTCATCCGCAATTTCTCGATCGTGGCCCACATTGACCACGGCAAATCCACCCTCGCCGACCGTCTCATCCAGATGACGGGCACGGTGGCCGCACGGGATATGAAAGCCCAGATGCTGGACAGCATGGATATCGAGCGGGAACGCGGGATCACCATCAAGGCCAACACGGTGCGGATCGAATATCCGGCCAAGGATGGCAAGACCTATATCCTGAACCTGATCGACACCCCCGGCCACGTGGACTTCGCCTATGAAGTCTCGCGCTCCATGCGCGCGGTTGAGGGGTCGCTGCTGGTCGTGGACGCCTCGCAGGGGGTTGAGGCGCAGACGCTCGCCAACGTCTATCAGGCGATTGACGCCGGGCATGAGATTGTGCCGGTCCTGAACAAGATCGACCTGCCCGCCGCGGAACCTGACCGGGTGAAGGCCAATATCGAAGAGGTCATCGGTCTGGATGCCTCTGACGCGCTGGAGATCAGCGCAAAGACCGGCCTTGGCATCCCTGAGGTGCTGGAGGCCATCGTCACCCGTCTGCCCCCGCCGAAAGGCGACCGCGACGCGCCCTTGAAGGCGATGCTGGTCGATAGCTGGTACGACGCCTACCTTGGCGTGGTCGTCATGGTGCGCATCATGGACGGCGTGATGAAAAAGGGCGACCGCATCCGCATGATGCAGACCAATGCGGTCTACGGCATCGACAAGCTGGCGGTGCTGAAACCGCAGATGGTGGATATCGCCGAACTCGGGCCGGGGGAGATCGGGATTTTCACCGCCTCGATCAAGCAGGTGCGCGATACCCGCGTGGGCGATACCGTGACCCATGAACGCCGGGGCTGCGAAACGCCGCTGCCGGGCTTCAAACCCGCGCAGCCGGTGGTGTTCTGTGGTCTGTTCCCGGTGGATGCCAATGATTTTGAGGCGCTGCGCGATGCCATCGAAAAGCTGGCGCTGAATGACGCGAGCTTCAGTTCGGAAATGGAAACCTCGGCCGCGCTGGGCTTTGGCTTTCGCTGCGGCTTCCTTGGGCTCTTGCACCTTGAGGTGATCCGCGACCGTCTGGAACGCGAATATGACCTCGATCTGATCACCACCGCGCCGTCTGTGGTGTTCAAACTGCACATGAAGGATGGTGAGGTGCGCGATCTGCACAACCCCGCCGACATGCCCGACCTGACCTATATCGACCACATCACAGAGCCGCGCATCAAGGCGACGATCATGGTGCCGGACGAATACCTCGGCGATATCCTGAAGCTGTGCCAAGACCGGCGCGGCATCCAGCTTGACCTGAGCTATGCGGGCAACCGCGCGATGGTGGTCTATGACTTGCCGCTGGCCGAGGTGGTCTTTGACTTCTACGACCGCCTGAAATCGGTGACCAAGGGCTATGCGTCCTTTGACTATCAGATCAGCGAATATCGCGAAGATTTCATGGTCAAGATGTCGATCCTTGTGAACGAGGAACCCGTCGACGCGCTGTCGATGATGGTCCACCGCGACCGGGCCGAGGCG
>CALRPK020000227.1:0-4531 GCA_943370015.1 Paracoccus haematequi | reverse complement strand
CGGGGGTTTTGCACCCCCGGACCCCCGCAGGATATTTGAGCAAAGGAGAATGGGGGAAGATCAGGCGGGCATCATCCCCGCAAGGTATTGCGCGAATTCGAAGTTCGGGCGTTCAAGATGGGATAAAGGGCCGGGGGTGGACATGGCGGCGATGAGGCCGCGGTACACCCGTTCTGTGCAACCTTTGTCTTCGACCTGCACCTCATCCAGCAGGGTTTTCACCGCCGCCAGATGGGCCGTTGCGTCAGGGTCTGCCATCCAATCCGCACTCATTCCGCCGCCGAACAGGACTTTGACATGGCCGGGACCATCGGGGGTGAGAGCCAGGTACCAGAAATACCCCGGCGTCAGGGTGATCAAGAGTGCTGGATAGATCGCCAAAAGCCAAGTGATGCGCCGATCATCACCCGTCAGGCGGGTGTTGGAGGGATGCGCCAACGCCAAGGGGACGAGGTCGTTCTTGACGATCCAATGGTAGTTGAAGGCATCGGTGCCTTCGGGGCATTCCATAAGCGCCAGATCGCAGGTGCCGCCAATGGTGCCCGCGTGGCAGGCGGGCAGGTGGTAGGATTCCATGAAATTCTCGGCCAGCACCTTCCAGTTGGTGGCCCAGCGGAATTCTTCGCGGAAGGTTTCGGAATAGCTGGCCATGTCCAGATGGCCGACCAACTTTTCCACATCGCGCAGGCGGTCATGCACATCGGGCGCGTCGGGGTTCAGCGTGACCATGATCCAGCCGTGCCAATCGCTAACCCGGATCTGGGGCAGGTGGATTTGATCTTTGCAGAAGGTCTCGTTCAGGGTCATCGCGGGCGCGCCGCGCAGGGAACCGTCAAGGTTGTAGGTCCAGGCGTGATAGGGGCAGACGATGGCACGGACATGTCCCCGGCCTTCCAACAGCGTGCTCATGCGGTGGCGGCAGACGTTCGACAGGCCGCGCAAGTGCCCGTCTCGGTCGCGCAGGATGATGATGGGTTCGCCCGCGATCTCCATCGTCAGGTAATCGCCGGGTTCCTTCAACGCATCGACACGGCCTGCACAGAGCCAGTCCTTTGCAAAGACATGGCGCTGTTCGGCCTCGGCAAAGGCCGCAGAGGTGTAGACCGATTTCGGCATCGCCTGTGCGCGTTCAAACGGCACCGAAACATTGGAGCGCAAGTCGCGGATCGCATCAAGGGCGGGATCATGGGCGGTCATGGCGGCGAGTCCTGTCAGGGGTGGCGCGATGTTCGGTCAGCGGCGGAGCATGAGAAAGCATCATGTTCCGCCCCTTGGGTTAGGTAAAGGCTAATCAAGACCGGCATCGCTGGTGCCGCTGGTGATCATGCCGACCAAGCGCTGGGCGGCAGGTGTCAGGATGGTGCCACTGCGGGTCAAAAGGCTAAAGGGTTCGACCACGATGCCAAGATCCAGCGGCAGCACGGCATAGGGTGCATCCGGGCCGGTGCCGAACTGGTCACAGACCGCGCGGGCCAAAGGGGCGATGGCGTTGGATTGTTGGACCATGGCCAGCGTCAGCAGGAAAGATGCAGTGGCAAAGCGTTGGGGCGGTTGCGGCAGCCCCAAAGCGGCCAACCGTGCAAGGACGGATCGGGTCAAGATCGCCTCTGGCCCCGGCATCACCCAGTCGAAATCCATCAGGTCATGCATCGTCAGATCGGCCATCCGCGCCAGCCGATGCCCGCGCCGCACCAAAAGCCGCACGGGTTCGCTGTCGATGGGGGCGGAAAGGGTCAGTTGTTCTTCCATCCCCGGAGGCATCCGCCCGATGGCAAAATCAAGCCGCCCCTGCACCAATTGCTGACCAAGGATGTCCGAGGTGGCGACCACCACCTCGGTCGTCAGGCCGGGCAGGGCAAGGCGGGCTGTGCGCAGGGCGGGCAAGACGCGCTCTAGGGCCGGGCCGGTGACAGCGCCGATGCGGATGTGGCCGGTGCTGCCTGCGCCGATCTCGGTGATCTCGCGCGCGGCGTCGCGGATTTCGTTGACCACCCGCGCCGCGCGTTGTGCCAAGGCCTGACCCATGGGCGTCAGGCTGATGCCGCGCCCTGTGCGAAGATGCAGCGGTTGGCCGGCGATCCGCTCGACCTCGGCCAGCAGGCGCGAGGCGGCGGGTTGTGCGATGCCCATCTGTCCGGCTGCGAGCCCGATCTGGCCGGTTTCCGCAAGGGCTGACATCAACCGCAGATGGCTAAGCTTCAGCCCTTTGCGCAGGAAATCCGTCGGGCCTATCATACCAAAACCGCCATATATTCATGTTGAAACATTCTTTGACGGATATGCCATAAGATTGCAACGTCCGCGCACGGCTTCACCGGGGGAAACCCGGCGATTTGACCGGCTTTGGCCGCGCACCCGGCGCGGCATTGGGAGGAACACTGATGCAAATTTCCAGACGTGCGCTTTTGGCGCTCGCATCCGCTACGACCGCGCTTTCCCTTGTCGGCATGCCGGCTTTCGCCCAGTCCAAGGGCACCATCGGCATCGCGATGCCGACGCAATCCTCGGCGCGCTGGATTTCGGACGGCAATTCGATGGTCGAGCAGTTCAAGGCCGCAGGCTATGACACCGACCTGCAATATGCCGAAGACGATATCCCGAACCAGCTTGCCCAGATCGAGAACATGATCACCAAGGGTGTAAACGTTCTGGTCATCGCGGCCATCGACGGCACCACCCTGTCGAACGCGCTGGAAAACGCCGCCGCCTCGGGCATCAAGGTCATCGCTTATGACCGCCTGATCCGTGACAGCGGCAACGTCGACTATTACGCCACCTTCGACAACTTCAAGGTCGGCGTGCAGCAGGCGGAATCGCTGGTCAAGGGCCTGAAAGAGCGCTTCCCGGATGCAAAGCCGTGGAACGTGGAACTGTTCGGCGGCAGCCCGGACGACAACAACGCCTTCTTCTTCTACAACGGCGCGATGTCGGTGTTGCAGCCGATGATCGACTCGGGTGAGATTGTCATCGGGTCGGGTCAGATGGGCATGGACGTGGTCGGCACCCTGCGTTGGGACGGTGCTGTCGCACAGGCCCGCATGGACAACCTCTTGTCCGCCAACTACGGCGACAAGCAGCTGCATGGCGCGCTGTCGCCCTATGACGGGCTGTCCATCGGCATCCTGTCGTCGGTCAAGGGCGTGGGCTATGGCTCGGGCGATCTGCCGATGCCGATCGTGACCGGTCAGGACGCCGAAGTTCCCTCGGTCAAGTCGATGATCGCGGGCGAGCAGTATTCGACCGTCTTCAAGGACACCCGCACGCTGGCCGGTGTGACCGTCAAGATGGTGGATGCGATCCTGTCGGGCGGCGAGCCTGAGATCAACGACACCTCGACCTATGACAACGGTGTCAAGGTCGTGCCGTCCTACCTGTTGGAGCCGGTGTCGGTCGATGTCTCGAACTACGAAGAAATCCTCGTGGGTTCGGGCTACTACACCGCTGACCAGCTGAAGTAAGCGGTCATCTTCGGCCCGTTCCCAAGCCTTTGGGGACGGGCCTTCCGGTTTGGGGGAACCAATGCCAACGCTTCTTGAAATGCGGGGGATCAACAAGGTCTTCCCCGGTGTCCGTGCGCTTGACCAAGTCAACCTGACCGTCGAACAGGGCGAAATCCATGCCATCTGCGGCGAGAACGGCGCAGGCAAATCCACGCTGATGAAGGTGCTGTCGGGCGTTTACCCGCATGGCAGCTATGAGGGTGAGATTTTCTACGAAGGCGCCTTGCTGCAAAACCGTGGTATCCGTGATTCCGAAGGCAAGGGCATTATCATCATCCATCAGGAACTGGCCTTGGTGCCGCTTCTGTCCATCGCCGAAAACCTGTTTTTGGGGCATGAAATCGCCAAGAACGGCGTGATCCACTGGCCGCAAGCGTTCCAGATGACCGAAGCCCTGATGAAAAAGGTGGGGCTGGATGAGGTGCCGACGACCCAAGTTGGCAAGCTGGGCGTTGGCAAGCAGCAATTGATCGAAATCGCCAAGGCGCTCGCCAAGGATGTGCGGTTGCTGATCCTGGATGAACCAACCGCTGCGCTTCAGGAAAACGACAGTCAGGCTTTGCTCGACCTGATGCTGGAGCTGAAGGCGCAGGGCGTCACCCAAATCATCATCAGCCACAAGCTGAACGAAATTTCCCGCGTTGCCGACCGCATCACCATTCTGCGCGACGGCACCACAGTGTCGACCCTGCGCAAGGATGAGATTTCCGAAGAGCGGATCATCCGCGACATGGTGGGCCGTGACATGGCGCATCGCTACCCGGATCGCGTGCCGGGCCTTGGCGAAGTGTTGATGGAGGTTGAGGGCTGGAATGTCTGGCACCCGGAACAGACCGGGCGGCAGATGATCCGCGACGCTGCCTTTCATGTGCGAAAGGGTGAGATTGTCGGGATCGCGGGCCTGATGGGCACCGGGCGCACCGAACTGGCGATGTCG
Organism: Paracoccus haematequi; assembly: GCA_943370015.1. Lineage (GTDB taxonomy): Bacteria > Pseudomonadota > Alphaproteobacteria > Rhodobacterales > Rhodobacteraceae > Paragemmobacter > Paragemmobacter haematequi_A. Next base: position 94 of record CALRPK020000227.1, on the reverse strand, counting down.
ATCTTTGGTCATTCCTATGGCCGCAACATCAGCGGCACCGTCAAAATGGGCGGCAAGGTGGTCGATACCTCCAGCGTGACCCGCGCGGTGGATG
>CALRPK020000226.1:0-4545 GCA_943370015.1 Paracoccus haematequi | reverse complement strand
TTGTTTGGCGCAAGGTCCAGCTTCGGTGTCACCGCCGGGTTGTCCAGATTGATCGTCGGCGGCGCGATCTGGTCGCGCAGCGCCAGCACGCAGAAAATCGCCTCCACCGCCCCCGCAGCGCCCAACAGGTGGCCAATCGACGATTTCGTCGAAGACATCGTGGCCGCCGCCGCGGCATCGCCCATCAACCGCTCCACCGCGCCCAATTCAATCGTGTCGGCCATCGTGCTGGTGCCATGCGCGTTGATGTAATCCACATCCGCAGGCGTCAGCCCCGCCCGCTTCAACGCCGCTGCCATGCTGCGATAGCCGCCATCGCCATCTTCCGAGGGTGCAGTGATGTGATAGGCATCGCCCGATAGGCCATACCCCAGCACCTCGGCATAAATCTTGGCCCCGCGTGCCTTGGCGTGCTCGTATTCCTCAAGCACCACCACACCGGCACCTTCGCCCATGACAAAGCCATCCCGGTCCGCATCATAAGGACGGCTCGCCTTGGCCGGATCATCGCCACGCTTGGTGGACAGCGCCTTGCAGGCGTTAAAGCCCGCAATCCCGATCTCGGAAATCGGGCTTTCCGCCCCGCCCGCCACCATCACATCCGCATCGCCCCATTGGATCAACCGCGCCGCATCGCCAATGGCATGCGCCCCCGTCGAACAGGCCGTCACCACGGCATGGTTCGGCCCCTTGAACCCAAAACGAATGGAGACCTGACCAGAAATCAGGTTGATCAGCGCGCCGGGGATAAAGAACGGGGACACCCGCTTTGGTCCCTTTTCCTTGATCAGCACCGCCGTCTCGGCGATTGAGGTCAGCCCCCCGATCCCCGATCCGATCATCACGCCAGTCCGCAGACGGCTTTCCTCATCCTCAGGTTCCCAACCCGCATCGCGCACGGCCTGAACCGCCGCCGCCATGCCATAAAGGATAAAGTCATCGACCTTGCGGCGATCCTTGGGCTCCATCCAATCATCGGGGTTGAACGTGCCGTCGCTGCCATCGCCATAAGGGATTTCGCAGGCATATTGCGTGACCACATTCGACGCGTCAAAGCGCGTGATCGGCCCCGCCCCGGATTGACCAGCCAGAAGGCGGCTCCAGGTTTCTTCCACTCCGCAGGCCAGCGGTGTGACCATTCCCAGACCCGTGACGACAACCCGACGCATTCCGTCTCTCCCGGCAATTCCCAGTTAATTGCGTGATACACGGGGGCCAAGCCCTGTGCAACAAGGGGCACAGCACATCGGCACAGGTCAGGCGGCACAGGTCGGGCGGCCAAGAGAAAAGGCCCGGTCGCATCAACGACCGGGCCTTTCACGCAGATCAGACAGGGCGCAAAGCTGCGCCCCGCTTTTTCAGGATCAGCCAAACACCTTGGTCAGCGCCCGGTCCATCGCGCCAGTGATGTGATCGATATCATCCTTGGTCGCAATCAGCGCGGGCGACAGGCACAGCGTGTTGTTCAGACCGGGGATCGACCGGTTGGTCGCCCCGATGATGACACCCTGCGCCATGCAATCGGCCACCACGGCCTGCACACGCTTTTCGTCCATCGGTTCCTTGGTCGCGCGATCCGCCACCAGTTCCGCCCCAAGGAACAGACCCTTGCCGCGCACATCCCCGATGACCTGATGCTTGTCCATCAACTCGCCCAGTTTCCCAAGGCAATAGTCACCCATGTCGATGGTGTTCTGCAGCAGACCTTCATTCTCGATGATCCGCATATTCTCCAACGCCGCCGCCGGACCCGCCGTGCAGCCGCCAAAGGTCGAGATGTCGCGGAAATAGCTCATCGGATCGCTGGCATCATCCTTGAACATCTCAAACACCCGCTCGGTCGTCACGGTGCAAGAAATCGCGGCATAGCCCGAGGCCACGCCCTTGGCCATGGTCACGAAATCGGGCTGGATGCCGTAATGCTGATAGCCGAACCACGTGCCAGTGCGCCCGACGCCGCAGACAACCTCGTCGATATGCAGCAGGATGTCATACTTGCGGCAGATTTCCTGCACCTTTTCCCAATAGCCTTTCGGCGGCACGATCACGCCACCGCCAGCGGTCACCGGTTCCAGCACCAAAGCACCGATGGTGTCCGGGCCCTCGCGCAGGATCACCTCTTCGATGGCCTCCGCCGCACGCTCACCGTAATTTTCCACGTCCCACTGCTTGCGATACTCAAGGCAATGCGGAACGATCACGAACCCATCCGGATAGGGCCCATACTGCATCGCGCGCTGCGCCTGACCGCTGGTCGCCAAAGTGCCGATGGTGGTGCCGTGATAATCCCGCTCACGATACAGGATTTTCCACTTCTTGCCGCCATGGTGACGATGCGCGATCTGGCGCACCATCTTATAGACCTTCTCATTCGCCTCAGAGCCAGAGTTCGAATAATACACGCGGGTCAACCCCGGCATCTTTTCGATCAACTTCTGCGCGAAGATGGCACCGGGGATCGACCCTGCCGCACCGGCGAAATAGTTCATCTTCAGCAATTGGTCACGCACGGCATTGGCGATGCTTTCACGCCCATAGCCCACGTTCACGGTCCACACCCCGCCCGAGACGGCGTCGATATGTTCCTTGCCCTTGGCGTCCCAGACCTTCATGCCCTTGCCTTCGACGATCACCCGCGGATCGACGCCGGTCTCATACTGCTTGTGCTGGCTCAGGTGGTGCCAGACATGGGCGCGGTCGGCTTCCACCACTTCGCTGATGTCGTTGAAATTCCCCATGCCTTCCATCTGGCGTGCTCCTTGGTCGGATTTCGGTTTGTGGCAGAGTATCCGTCATGCGGGCGCTTTGCCTTAGGACCAGAGGACTATACGCCATAAGGCCAGCCCGTGTCACGCGCGACCCGTCCGCTTTGTGCGGAACAAGCGGGGCAACAAAAGATTGAATTTGCCGCAGGGCGCGGTATGACGACCACGGCCCGGCAGTCTTTCGGGCAAACCTCCGGTGACCGGGCCCCTCTGGCGAAAGTCTTGCGACGCTTTCGTGATGTCGGCACCACATGAGCAACGTCGCACGGACCCGACCGCAGCCCCACCCCGCGCCGCCGTGCCGCTTGGCCCCTTGCCAACAGGTCCGTCGCCCGCCTGTGCTGCTTGGCCCGCAAGGCAAGGACATCTCCCATGGCTGCATTGGCACCTACGGAAAAATCAAATCTCAGCTATTTTACTTGGGCCTTCATCACCACCGGCATCGGGCTTGCGCTTGGTGCATTGCTTGGCTGGCAAAGCACCGGCACGTGGTCGGGCATGCTGTCGGTCTTTTTCATCTGCGCGGTGCTGGCCGTGCTGGAAATCTCGCTTTCCTTCGACAACGCCATCGTCAATGCCAACAAGCTGAAGGACATGCGCCCCGAATGGCAACGGCGCTTTCTGACTTGGGGCATCATCATCGCCGTCTTCGGCATGCGGATCGTGTTCCCGCTGCTGATCGTCGTCATCGCCGCCAAGATCGGCCCGTGGCAGGCCATGGTGCTGGCCGCCAGCCAACCCGAAGAATACGCCCGCATCATGCATGAGGCGCATTTGCCCATCGCCGCGTTCGGCGGGGCCTTCCTGATGATGGTGGGCCTGTCCTATTTCTTCGACGCTGAAAAGGACGTGCATTGGGTGCATTGGCTGGAGTCGAAAGTCGCCAAAACCGCCACCATCCGCGGGGTCGAGGTTGCGCTGGTCCTGATGATCATCCTGATCTTTTCCAAATTTCTAGACGGCGCGGAAAGCACCGCCTTCGTGTCCTCGGCCATCTATGGCCTGCTGACCTTTCTGGTGGTCGAGGTAATCGGCGGCCTTCTGGACCAAGCCGACGCCGCCATGAGCGCCGCCGCAAAGGGCGGTCTGGGGGCGTTCCTTTACCTTGAGGTGCTGGATGCCTCGTTCAGCTTTGACGGGGTGATCGGGGCCTTTGCCCTGAGCCAGAACCTCTTTGTCATCGCCATAGGTCTGGGCATCGGCGCGATGTATGTGCGGTCGATGACCATCATGCTGGTCGAAAAGGGCACGCTGGCGCAATACCGCTATCTGGAACACGGGGCCTTTTACGCCATCCTGATCCTGTCGGTGATCATGTTCGCCCAGACCCTGACCCATATCCCCGAGGTGATCACCGGCCTTGGCGGTGCCGCGCTGATCGGCCTGTCGCTCTGGTCGTCGATCCGCTGGAACCGGACACAGGCTGCGGTGAGCGATCCGCGCTGACAGCGCTTGGTTGACTGGACAGAAGCGGGGGGTTTCACACCCCCCGCAACCCCCGCACCCCCCGTGGGATATTTGAGAAAAGAAGAAGGGGCAGAGAGTCAGCGCAGCCTTTGGCCGTCCTTGTCAAAATGGAAGGCGCGCGGCGCGTCGATGTCAAGGCTGAGCGTCGCGTCGTAGGCAAAGTCATGCTCGCCAAAGAGTCGCAGCGTCACAAGGCCATGCGGGTCGGTCTTGATGTAAACCAGCGTCTCACCGCCGAGCTTTTCCACATGGCTGACGGTGCCCTTGATTTGCCCTGTATCCGTGATCCGCAGATGTTCGGGACGGATGCCCA
>CALRPK020000225.1:0-4556 GCA_943370015.1 Paracoccus haematequi | reverse complement strand
CGACCGAAGTCCTCCGCAACCAGCAGCCGGAGAACCCGGTGCTGTTTTTCTCGCCCTCTGCGGTGCAGTCGGCGGCGCGGCGTTTCATTGACGGCTTTCCGGGCATGGTCACCTATGCCGTGAAATCCAATCCGGGCGAAGAGGTTGTCGAAAACCTCGCCGCTGCGGGTGTGCGTGGCTATGACTGCGCCTCGCCGTTTGAGATCGACCTGATCCGCCGCTTGGCCCCCGATGCCGCGATCCATTACAACAACCCCGTGCGTTCGCTGGCGGAAATCCGTCATGCGGTCGACAAGGGCGTGAAGTCGTGGTCGGTGGATTCGAAATCCGAACTCGCCAAACTGATCGCCCATGTGCCGGCGCAGGATTGCGAAATCTCGGTCCGCTTCAAGCTGCCGGTCTCGGGTGCCGCCTATAACTTCGGCGCGAAATTCGGCGCGACCGTTGAACTGGCAACCGATTTGCTGAAAACCGTGGCCGAGGCCGGGTTCATCCCGTCGATCACCTTCCACCCCGGCACGCAATGCACCGATCCCGCCGCGTGGGAGGCTTATATCCGCACCGCTGCCGACATCGCCCGCGATGCCGGTGTGACGATTGCGCGCCTGAACGTCGGCGGCGGCTTCCCGTCGCACCGCCTGAACGGTGTGATGCCGCAGCTTGAGGCGACCTTCGCCCTGATCGACAAGACCGCGACCGAGGCCTTCGGCGACAACCGCCCGCTTTTGATCTGTGAACCGGGCCGCGCGCTGTGCGGTGATGCCTTCACGCTTGCCGCGCGCATCAAGTCGATCCGCGACGACGCGCATGTGTTCCTGAATGACGGCGTTTACGGCTCGATGGTGGAACTGCCGATGATCGGCATGATCGACCGGATCGAGGTCATGGATGTGGACGGCCACAAGCGCAAAGGCGAGATTCAGCCGCGCATCGTGTTTGGCCCCACCTGCGACTCGGTGGACCGCCTGCCGGGCGAAGTGCCGCTGCCGTCGGACATCGAAGAAGGTGACTTCGTTATCGTGCATGGCATGGGATCGTATTCGGTCGTCACCAACTCGCGCTTCAACGGCTTTGGCGCGCTGGAACTGGCCACGGTCCTGTCGCTGAAGATCTGACACAGCAAATCACAAGACAAAACCCCGGCAGGCACTCGCCGCGCCGGGGTTTTTCTTTGCACGCGCGCCCCGTTTTCTCTGCCCAAATATCCCGCCGGGGGTCCGGGGGCTGCCCCAAGCGCAACGCCGAAAACCTGACACCACACAAAGCAAAAGGCGGCCCCGAAGGACCGCCTTGGCAAATCCTGCACCCAAGCCTCAGCGCTGGGCGATGTCGACGTAATCCCGCTTCGTCGCCCCGATATAAAGCTGCCGCGGGCGGCCGATTTTCTGGTTCTTTTCGCCGATCATCTCTTTCCACTGGCTGATCCAGCCCACCGTGCGCGAGATCGCGAAGATCGGGGTGAACATGGATGTCGGGAAACCCATCGCCTCAAGGATGATGCCGGAATAGAAGTCGACGTTCGGATAGAGTTTCTTCGAGATGAAGTAGTCATCCGACAGCGCGATGCGCTCCAACTCTTTGGCGACCTGCAACAGCGGGTTGTTGTGGACGCCCAGAAGGTCCAGCACCTCATCGGCGCTTTCCTTCATCACCGTCGCGCGCGGGTCGAAGTTCTTGTAGACGCGGTGGCCAAAGCCCATCAGGCGGAAGCCCGAATTCTTGTCCTTGGCCTTGGCGACATATTCCGGGATGCGGTCCACGCTGCCGATTTCTTTCAGCATCTCAAGGCAGGCCTGGTTCGCCCCGCCATGTGCCGGACCCCAAAGGCAGGCAATCCCCGCCGCCACACAGGCAAAGGGGTTCGCGCCCGAAGAGCCCGCCAGACGCACGGTTGAGGTTGAGGCGTTCTGTTCATGATCCGCATGCAGCATCATGATCCGGTCCATCGCTTTTTCGAGGATCGGATTGACCACATATTCCTCCGCCGGGACGGCAAAGCACATGTGAAGGAAGTTGCCGGCGTAGGAGTGGCTGTTCTTGGGGTACACGAAGGGCTGACCCACTGAATACTTGTAGGCCATCGCCGCGATGGTCGGCAATTTGGCGACCATGCGGATCGCGGCCACTTCGCGCTGCCACGGGTCGTTGATGTCAAGGCTGTCGTGGTAGAAGGCCGACATCGCGCCGACCACACCCACCATCGTCGCCATCGGGTGGCTGTCGCGGCGGAAGCCCCGGAAGAAGTTGTGCATCTGCTCATGCACCATCGTGTGACGGGTCACGCGGCCCTTGAAATCGGCCAATTGTGCCACGGTCGGCAATTCGCCGTACAGCAGCAGATAGCACACCTCAAGATAGGTGGATTGCTTGGCCAGTTGGTCGATCGGATAGCCACGGTGCAAAAGCTCACCCGCATCGCCGTCGATATAGGTGATCGCCGACTCACAAGCCGCGGTCGAGGTGAAGCCGGGGTCAAAGGTGAACACATCCGCTTCGCCATAAAGCTTGCGGATGTCCAGAACGTCGGGGCCGACGGTCGGGGAAAGGACCGGCAGATCATAGGTCTTGCCATCCAGTGTCAGCGTCGCGGATCTTTTGCTATCGGCCATCTCTCAACGTCCCTCATGCGTGCCGCCCGACCCTGGCAGGGGTGGGTCAGCGAAAGCTGCTCTGCGGGCCGAAGAAGGATGGGGCCGGTTCAGCCCGCGGCATCCTCCAGCCGCGCAATCGTTTCGTCCCGACCGATGATCAGCATCATGTCGTAAACGCTTGGTGTCGCGCTCCGCCCGGCGAGGGCGGTGCGCAGCGGTGCGGCCAGTTTACCGAATCCGATGCCGTGGGCCTCGGCGGTTTGGGTCAGGATCGGCTCTAGACCTTCCTTCGTCCAGCTAACAGTTTGCAGGCGCGGCGTCAATGTTTTCAGTATACCACGGGATACCGTATCAAGCGCCTTCGCGCTCGCCTCATCGGCGACGACGGGCCGGGAAATCAGCGCGAAATGAGCCTTTTCAAGCAGTTCCGGGAAGGTCTTCGCGCGATCCTTGACGCAGTAAAGCGACCGAGCCAGCAGATCGCGGTTCGCGTCAGTCAGGGCGGGGCGGTCCGCCGCCACCAGATACGCCTGCAATTCATGCAGCAGTGCGGCATCGTCGCTCGCGGCGATGTGCTGTCCGCAAAGATTCTCAAGCTTCTTGAAATCGAGTCGCGCGGGGCTGCGCCCGATTCCCCCCAGATCGAACCACTCCATCGCCTGCGCGCTGGTGAAGAATTCCGCATCGCCATGCGCCCAGCCCAGACGGGTCAGATAGTTGCGCATCCCCGCTGCCGGATAGCCCTGCACCTGATAATCGCCTACCGCCGTCGCGCCATGGCGTTTGGACAGCTTCTTGCCATCCGGGCCATGGATCAGCGGGATATGCGCCCAGACCGGGATGTCCCAGCCCATCGCGTCATAGACCATCTGCTGGCGTGCTGCGTTGTTCAGGTGGTCATCGCCCCGGATCACATGGGTGACACCCATGTCATGGTCATCCACAACCACCGCCAGCATGTAGGTGGGCGTGCCGTCCGAGCGCAGGACGATCATGTCATCCAGCGTTTCATTCTTGATCACCACGCGGCCCTGCACCTGATCGTCGATGACGGTCTCCCCGTCGCGCGGGGCCTTCATGCGGATCACATAGGGCGCGTCGGGATAGCTGCCGGGATCGGCATCGCGCCACGGGCTTTGGAACACGGCATAGCTGACGCCCGCCGCCTCTTGGGCCGCACGGAAAGCGGCGATTTCCTCTTGGGTGGAAAAGCACTTATAGGCCGTGCCCCGCTCCAGCATCTGATGCGCGACCTCGGCATGGCGGTCTTTTTGTTCGAACTGGCTGACAGCCTCGCCGTCCCAATCCAGACCCAGCCAGCGCAAGCCTTGCAGGATGGCCGCCGTTGCCTCGGGGGTAGAGCGTTCGCGGTCCGTATCCTCGATCCGCAGCAGGAACTTGCCGCCGCGCCCGCGTGCGTAAAGCCAGTTGAACAGCGCCGTCCGCCCGCCGCCGATGTGCAGATAGCCGGTGGGCGAAGGGGCAAAGCGGGTGACAACGGGACGGGAAGCAGCGGCGCACATGGCGGGTTAACCTTTCGGAAACCAGAAGGAAGCTAGGATCGTCGCCTGTCTAGGCAAACACGGGGCGGGAAACAAGGTGCGCGTCCTTGAACGGCTTGGGCGATGGCTGGCAATGGGCCTCGCGGATGCGCGCGGGCATCTTTTTCCCTTTGTCCCGGTGCTGATCGGCATTGGGATCGGCCTCTGGTTTGCCCTGCCGTCGGAACCGGGGGTGTCATCCTATTTGGCGCTGGCATCTGGCGTGGCTTGCCTTGCGGTCGGCGCATGGCGCTGGCCCGGCATGCCGCGTCCGCTGCTGATCGGGGTGATGTGCCTGTTGCTTGGTCCGCTGGCCGGGGGATTGCGCGCCCACAGCATGGCCGCCCCCATGCTGGATTTTCGCTACTTCGGCCCCGTGCAGGGCCGGATCATTGAGATTGACCGCTCGCAAACCGATGCGCTG
>CALRPK020000224.1:0-4578 GCA_943370015.1 Paracoccus haematequi | reverse complement strand
GCTGGCCCGCTCGTGGCAGGCCGAAACCGCCAAATTGCCCACCGTGCGCGTGGTCATCGACACCCCCGCCCCCCTGCCCACCGCCACCCGCGCGCGTTTCTTCCCGGGCGAGGATCGCAGCAAACTGGCGGATGTGAAGACCGAAGCGCAGCGGATTATCGCGGCGATTTAACGAGCGGATTTCGCCGTTTTCAGCGGCGCAAATTGTAGGGTGCGCATTCATTGCGCACCTTCCGCGCGGAAAAGGTGCGCAATAAATGCGCACCCTACAGCACAGCGTTAGATGCTCGCCAAGGCCTCAGCCATCCCGGCCCAGAGCGCCTCGACCGGTTCCAGCCCGATCGACAGGCGCAGGAAGCCCGGTGCCACGGCATCCCCCCAACGCGCGCGGCGTTCGCCTGCGCTATGGGTCGCCCCGAATGACGTCGCGCGGGCAAGGAAGGGGCAGCGTTCCAGAAACCGTTCCGCCACTTCGGCGTCCGCCAAGGTCGCGCCGATCAGGAACCCGAACCCCCGTGCCTGTCGCGCCATCAGCGCATGCGACGGATCGCCCGGCAGGCCGGGGTAGCGCAGCGCCTGCACCTTGGGATGCGCGGCCAGCCGTTCGGCCATCACCTGCGCGCTGGCACACATCCGCGCCATCCGTACTTCCAACGTCTCGATCCCGCGATGCACGAGCCAGGCCTCAAAGGCCCCCGGCACCGCGCCCGACAATTTGCGCCAATCCCTGACCCGCGCCATGATCGCCCCGTCGCGCGTCGCGACATGGCCAAAGAGCACATCCGAATGCCCCCCCGGTGCCTTGGTATCGGCGGCCACAACCACATCCGCCCCAAGGTCCAAGGGCCGCTGCAACACCGCCGTCAACGTGGTGTTGTCCACGATCACCCTTGCCCCTGCCGCATGGGCGCGGGCGGCGATGGCGGCGATATCGCAAACCTCCAGCCCCGGATTGGACGGGGTTTCCAGAAACACCACCCCCGCCCCGGTGAAATCCGCCTGCCCCATCGCCAGCGTCGGGACGTAATCCGCCGTCACGCCAAAGGGCGCCAAAAAGGCATCCGCAAAGAGCCGCGTCGTGTAATAGCCGTCTGACGGCAGCACCACCCGCCGCCCCGGCACCACACAGGCCATCAGCGCCGCCGAAATCGCCGCCATCCCGGACGGGAAGGACAGGCAAGGCGCGCCCTCAAGGATGGCCAGTTGCGCCTCAACCTCTTCCCAAGTCGGCATCGACATGCGGCCATACATGAACCCGCCCTGATCCACGCGCGGCAGATGATAGGTGGCCGATGACACCAAGGGCGGCGTGATCGGATCACCCTGCGCCAGACGCTCTGCCCTGTGGTGCAAAAGTTCGGCAAAGCGGCGGTCGTCCGGGGTATTTGTCATCATGGCCTCCTGTCCGCGCCAGAGTTTCGCGGCGTTTGCCCAAGGTCAAGGCGTGAAACCCTGACCGCGCCGTCACACCAGCGAGGTCACCCAGAGGATCGTCGCATCCTCATCCGACAGGCTGATCACATTATGGCCCATGCTGGCGTCATAATAGGCGCTGTCGCCACGCCGCAGGTCCACGGGTTCGTAAAACTCGGTGTAAAGCCGGATCACCCCGGTCAGAACGTAGAGGAATTCCTCACCGTCGTGGCGCACCCAGCCATCGAATTCCTCAAAGCTGCGGGCGCGGATGCGGGCGCGATAGGGCAGCATCTGCTTCGTGCGCAGGGTGCCGCCCAGCAATTCATGCTCATAGGTCGCGGTCGCATGGCCCTGCCCTTCGCCCGCCTTGGTCACCGCCATCCGGCCTGACACCTGCGCCCGCGATGGCGGGGTGAACAACTGCGGGACAGAGATCGACAAGCCCTCGGCCAGCTTTTTCAGCGCCTCATAGGTCGGGCTCATCTGGCCGTTTTCGATCTTGGACAGGGTGGAGCGTGCCAGTCCTGCATGGCCCGCCGCCTGTTCCAGCGTCCAGCCCTTGGCCTTGCGCAATTCGCGCACGCGTTCGCCAAGGTTCAACGGCGCGACAGAGGTGTCGCCACCGCTGTCACGGGCAATGCGGATCAGGTTCTTCGGGTCAGACGCTGTCATGATATCTGCCATACCGACCCGGACCCCGCCTTGCAACGGGGCAGAGCTTGCGCGACAACCGCGATATGCTGTCAATTCATCACGCCTCGCCCTTTCCGCCCTGCCCTGCGCCCTTCAACCTCGCCGCCCATGCACTGCGGCGGGCGGGGGAGTTGGCCGACAAAAACGCCTTGCAGATCGTGCGGACCACGGGCGCGGAACGCTGGAGCTATGGCCGCCTTGCCGCCGCCGTACAGGGCTGCGCGACCGGGCTTCTGGCGCGGGGTCTGGTCCCCGGTGACCGGGTGCTGATCCGGCTGGGCAATACGGTGGAATTCCCGGTGCTGTTTCTGGGGGCGATCACGGCGGGGTTAATCCCGATCCCCACCTCGGCGGCGCTGACCGTGCCGGAAATCACCAAGCTGGCCACGCTGTGCCGCCCGGCGCTGATCGTCGCCGCCGATGGCGTGGCCCTGCCCGACCCGCTGCCCTGCCCGGTGCTTCCTGCCGCCGAGTTGCGCGCGATGGAGGCACTGCCACCCACCCCCTTTGCCCTCGGCGATGCCGACCGCCCGGCCTATATCGTCTTTACCTCCGGCACGTCTGGCAATCCACGCGGCGTGGTCCATGCCCATCGTGCACTCGGGGCGCGGCGGATGATGCATCAGGGATGGGAGGGTTTGACCGACTCCGACCGCCTGCTGCATGCCGGGGCCTTCAACTGGACCTATACGCTGGGCACCGGGCTTTTGGACCCGTGGAGCATGGGGGCCACCGCCCTGATCCCCGGTGCGGGGGTGACACCCGCGCAACTGCCGCTCTTGCTGAAACGTTTCGACGCCACGATCTTTGCTGCCGCCCCCGGCGTGTTCCGCCAAATGCTGCGCGCACCCATGCCCGCCCTGCCCAAACTGCGCCACGCGCTCTCTGCCGGGGAAAAACTGCCCGATACCCTGCGCGCGGCATGGGAAGAGGCGACCGGCACACAGGTGCATGAGGCGCTGGGGATGTCCGAAGTCTCCACCTTCATCTCAGGCTCCCCCGCGCGTCCCGCCCCTGCAGGCGCGACGGGCTATCCCCAACCGGGGCGCAAGGTGGCCATTCTTGGCCCCGATGACCAACCCGTCCCGCGCGGTGAGGCTGGAATCCTCGCGATCTCCACCGATGATCCGGGCCTGATGCTGGGCTACTTAGATGCGCCCGAAGCGACGGCCGAGAAACACCGCAACGGCTGGTTCCTGACCGGCGACTCTGCCGTGATGGCTGAGGATGGCGCGGTCACCTACCTTGGCCGCGACGACGACATGATGAACCCCGGCGGCTTCCGTGTTTCGCCGCTCGAGGTTGAGGCCGCCCTGTCACCCCTGCTGCCCGATTGCGCGGTGACAGAGGTCGAAGTGACCCCCGGCACCCGCATCATCGCCTGTTTCTATGTCGCCGCAGACCCCGTGCCAGAGGCGGCCTTGCAGGCCCATGCCGGCATCACACTCGCACGATGGAAACAGCCGCGCCATTGGCAACGGCTTGACGCCCTGCCACGGGGGGCGAACAACAAACTGAACCGTCGCGCATTGGCGGCACTGTATCGAAAGGACCCCTGATGCCCGCCGCGATCCGTCTGGACATCTTCATTGATCCCATCTGCCCGTGGTGCCTGATCGGCAAGACCCATCTCGACCGCGCGCTGGAAAGCCGCCCGGACCATCCGTTCCAAGTTTTCTGGCACCCGTTTCAACTAAACCCCGACATGCCGAAAGAAGGTGTGGGCCATGTCGACTATCTGGCGGATAAATTCGGCGGTCCGCAACGCGCCGTGCAGATGATGCTGCAAGTGTCGGAACATGCGAAGAAAGCCGGGGCCGAGATCGACATGGACAAATGCCGCCACCTGCCCAACACGCTGGACGCCCATCGCCTGATCCATTGGGCGGGGATCGAGGGGAAGCAAACCCCGATGGTCTCGCGCCTCATGCGCGCCCATTGGAAAGAGGGCGCGAATATCGGCGATCCTGCCACCCTCGCCCGTCTGGCCGGTGAGGTTGGAATGGACGCCGCCGCCGTCGCGCGCCTGCTCGCCACCGATGCCGATGCCGACGACATCCAATCGCGCGACATGGACGCCCGGCAAAAGGGCGTGACAGCCGTGCCGACCTTCCTGATCGCCCAGCAATATGTCGTCTCCGGCGCACAACCGCCCGAGATGTGGCGCGACGTGATCGACGAACTGACCGCCAAGATCGCGGAATAACCCCCTCACCCCGGCCCTCTCCCACGTTTGGGTAGAGGGGGCGATGGGCCTGAACCGCCGTGTGAGCGGGGCTGTCGGAACGGGGGGCCTCAGCCCCCCCGCACCCCCCGAGGATATTTGAGCAAAGGAGAGAGGGATAAAAACACCTCTATTTCTTCTTTTTCTAAATATCCTCAGGGGGTGAATGGCCGCTTGCGGCCAGAGGGGGGCGCGAGCGCCCCCTTGCCTGCCCTGTCCTGCGCCTTGGCGCGGGATGGGGCGCA
>CALRPK020000223.1:0-4587 GCA_943370015.1 Paracoccus haematequi | reverse complement strand
GATCTGCCCGCACCTTGCCGCCGGTTCGCGGGAACAGTGCCATGGCATCCAGCGGACGATAGACCAAGGTCGCCCTATGCTTCGCGGCAATCTCTGCCGGTCGGCGTCCAGCCAGATAGACGTAGGGCGATTGCAGCGCCAAGAAGTAGTCGACCTGCACCATTTGTCTGCTCCTGACTTACGCGACATTCCCAAGACCGTAGCGCGGTGCTAAGGCACAACCAACCCGAATCCGAAGGCCCCGGAGACACACATGCCCGCCATCACAGAGCCGAAACTCATTTCCGGCAACGCGAACCTGACGCTTGCCAAATCCATCGCCCGCCGCATGTCGATGCATCGTGGCATGTCGGTCAATCTGGTCGATGCGCGGGTGGAGCGGTTCAACGATCAGGAGATTTTCGTAGAAGTTTACGAGAATGTCCGGGGCGAGGATATGTATGTGATCCAGCCCACCTCGAACCCCGCCAACGACAACCTGATGGAGCTCTTGATCATCGCGGACGCACTGCGCCGGTCCTCGGCGGATCGCATCACGGCGGTGATTCCCTACTTCGGTTACGCGCGCCAAGACCGCCGCGCCAAGGCCCGCACGCCGATCAGCGCGAAACTGGTGGCGAACCTCTTGACCCGCGCCGGGATTGACCGCGTCCTTACGCTGGACCTGCATGCCGCGCAGATCCAAGGCTTTTTCGACATTCCGGTGGACAACCTCTATGCCAGCCCGGTCTTTGCACTGGATATCGAACACCACTTCAAGGGCCAGATGGAGGATCTGATGATCGTCTCGCCCGACGTGGGCGGTGTAGCCCGCGCGCGGGAACTGGCCAAGCGGATCAATGCACCGCTGTCGATCGTGGACAAGCGCCGCGAAAAGGCGGGCGAAGTGGCCGAAATGACCGTGATCGGCAATGTAGCGGGCAAGAAATGCATCATCGTCGATGACATCTGCGACACGGCGGGCACGCTCTGCAAAGCCGCCGAAGTGCTGATCGAAAACGGTGCGCTTGAGGTTCACAGCTACATCACCCACGGCGTTCTGTCCGGCCCGGCGGTGGAACGCGTGTCGAAATCTGTGATGAAATCGCTGGTGATCACCGACTCCATCGAACCGACCGAGGCTGTGAAAGCCTGCAAGAACATCCGCATTGTCCCCACCGCCCCTATGTTCGCCCAAGCCATCCTGAATATCTGGAACGGCACCTCGGTGTCATCCCTGTTCGAAACCGATACGCTCGTCCCGATCTATGAGGGCATGTATCAGCGCGGCTGATGCCGAAAAGCGGCGCGGTTCTTGCCCTAAATCCGCGCGAATTGCGCTTTAGCCCTGCATCCGTGAATTGACGGGTGCGGGGTTTTTTCATGGCGGATATCGCGGGGCCGAGTGTCGGAACAGGGCAGCGTAGCCTGACGTTTGGCCTTGTGGGTGCTGAACCGCTGCTGATGGCACTGTTGGCCGGATTGGCCGCCGCCACCTTCACAGTGCCCCATGTGCTTGGCCGTGTGGTCGCTTGGGGTGACTTCTTGCCCGGCGTTTTCCTGTGCCTCGCGCTGATGGGGTTGGGGCTTTATGCGCGCCACCGCGTGCGGGCGCTGCGGCTGTCGGTGGCGACGGTGGGGGTGGGGCTGTTCTTGGGCTTTTCCACCCTGCTGACCGTGCTGATCTTTTCGCTGTTCCCGCTGCAAAACCCGGTCATCGATCCTTGGCTGATCGCGGTTGATGCGCACTTCGGTTACCATTGGGCAGGGTTTGTGATCGCGCTGGCAGAGTATCCCTTGCTGGGGCAAGCCTTGGCTGTGGTCTATAACGCTGCCGTGCCAATGCTGCTCGCCGTGGTCATTCTTTTGGGGGCCATGGGCCGGGTTGAAGCGCTGCATCGCATGCTTCTGGTCGGGTTGGTCTCTTTGATTGCGGCTGTTGCGTTCTGGTGGTTCTTTCCGTCCATCGGGCCGTCGGCGTATCAGACCGTTCCCCACGACGTGGCACAGTCCATCAATCTGGTCTTTTCGGCCGAAGCAGGGGCATTACTGCGCCATCTGGTCGAGGTTGGGCCCGCCGTCATCAACGCCGACACCGTGGTGGGCGTGGTGGCCTTGCCGTCTTATCACACGGTCATGATGTGCATGGTGATCTGGTATACCCGCCAGACCCCGGCGTTTCTGTTGAGTCTGGCGCTGGGTCTGGCGATGCTGCCAGCGATCCTGTCGCATGGCGGGCACAATGTGGTGGATGTGCTGGGCGGCTTGGCGATTTTCGCGCTCTGCGCCTTTGGCGCGTCGCGCTACCTGCCCGACCCGGCACGCTGACCGATCAGGCGACATCCCAATCGTCATCGTCCTTCATCGGGCCAATCGCCGTCCAGTCCACCCGGATGCGGGCGATGCGGGTGTCACCCCATGTGTGGAACACCAGATCAAAGCTATCCTTTGCCACGTTTTCCGACCGCAGATCGGCGCGCATGTTGGTCTGATGGTCCATATCCCAAAGCGAGATGCCCAGCATCACAACCGGCGCTTCGCGGAAACCGTCGGCAAAGGCGATCCTCTCGCGAATTTCCCGTTTGCCCTGTCCCGTCCACATCGGCCCGCCGGTGGCGAAATCGGAAAACAGGATGCGCGTGCCCTGCTGGATGCCAACCTGACCGTTGACGATGCGCTTCATCACTTTGGCTTTCATGCGTGCCTACTTTGCCCATACGGGGCGAACCAATGAAAAGGGCCCTGACCTTAGCCAGAGCCCCCAACAACTTCAAGCTGTGCGAAAGGTCAGGCGCCGACAGCAGCTCTCGCGGCCATCAGGTCACCCACCAGCTTTTCGCCTGCATCCTTATCCAGACCTGCCGCAGTTGCCTTTACATCGGCCAGCAGGGTTTCAAAGACAGCAGCGTTGGCTTCTTCGACCGGAACGGCGCGTTCGGCCAGAACCGAAACGCCCGACGCGGTGATTTCGGCAAAGCCGCCGGTCACGACAAAGGACTTGGTGCCATCAGCACCAATCGCCTTCAGCACACCCGGGCGCAGCGTGGTGATGGTGGCCGCATGGCCAGCCATCGCCGTCAGGTCGCCGTCCGTGCCGGGGATCTGCACCTCGCTCGCGGCGACGGAAGCAAGCTTCCGTTCCGGCGACACGAGGTCGAATTGCAGCGTGGCAGCCATGGATCAGGCCCCCTTACGCGGCTTGCGCGGCGAGACGCTGCGCTTTCGCGATCACTTCGTCGATGTCGCCAACCATGTAGAAGGCGGCTTCCGGCAGGTGGTCATACTTGCCTTCGACAACCGCCTTGAACGAGGCGATGGTCTTTTCCAGCGGAACCTGCACGCCGTCCGAGCCGGTGAAGACCTTTGCCACGTCGAAAGGCTGCGACAGGAAGCGCTGGATTTTCCGGGCGCGGGCCACCGTCAGCTTGTCCTCTTCGCTCAGTTCGTCCATGCCAAGGATGGCGATGATGTCCTGCAGCGACTTGTAGCGCTGAAGGATACCCTGCACCGAACGGGCAACCTGATAATGCTCATTCCCGATAACCGACGGGTCCAGCAGACGCGAGGTGGAGTCGAGCGGGTCCACGGCCGGGTAGATGCCCAGTTCCGAAATCGCACGCGACAACACCGTGGTGGCGTCCAGGTGCGCAAACGAGGTTGCCGGCGCAGGGTCGGTCAAGTCGTCGGCCGGAACGTAGATCGCCTGCACCGAGGTGATCGAGCCGTTCTTGGTCGAGGTGATGCGTTCCTGCAGCGCGCCCATGTCGGTGGCCAGCGTCGGCTGGTAACCCACGGCGGAGGGGATACGACCCAGAAGTGCGGACACTTCGGAACCGGCCTGCGTAAAGCGGAAGATGTTGTCCACGAAGAACAGAACGTCGGTCCCGGACTGGTCGCGGAACTGTTCGGCCAGCGTCAGACCGGTCAGCGCCACGCGGGCACGAGCCCCCGGGGGCTCGTTCATCTGACCATAGACAAGGGCCACTTTGGACTCGGCCAGATTGTCGGTTTTGATAACGCCCGATTCCATCATCTCGTGATAGAGGTCGTTGCCTTCACGGGTCCGTTCGCCAACGCCCGCGAACACGGAGTAGCCCGAGTGCACCTTGGCGATGTTGTTGATCAGTTCCATGATCAACACGGTCTTGCCCACGCCTGCGCCGCCGAACAGACCGATCTTGCCGCCCTTGGAATAGGGGGCAAGCAGGTCGATGACCTTGATGCCAGTCACGAGGATGTTGGACGAGGTCGCCTGTTCCGCGAAGGACGGGGCAGGCTGGTGGATCGCGCGGCGGATGGTCGAATCGATCGGGCCCTTTTCGTCAATCGGCTCGCCGATGACGTTCAGGATGCGGCCCAGCGTCGCGTCGCCCACGGGCACCGAGATCGGCGCGCCGAGGTCGGACACGGGTGCACCACGAACCAGACCTTCGGTCGCGTCCATAGCGATGGTGCGGACGGTGCTTTCGCCCAGATGCTGCGCGACTTCGAGGACCAGCCGCTTGCCGTTGTTGGTGGTTTCAAGCGCGTTCAAGATCGCCGGCAGGCTGCCTTCGAACTGAACGTCAACCACGGCGCCGATCACCTGCGTGACTTTGCCTTGTGCCA
>CALRPK020000222.1:0-4593 GCA_943370015.1 Paracoccus haematequi | reverse complement strand
GGATCGCCCCTTTGCCATAGGGGAAGCGCCGTCACTTCCCCGGCATCGGCAAGGATCGGCGCGGCTTACCCCCGCAGGCAGCCCTCCCGTCGCGCCTTAGCCAAAGCGGAACGGTGAGGCAAAGTCCGAAAACGGCACCGCTGCCTGATCCTTGGCCGACAGAACGGGATCGCCCGTCAGGCCCCAGTCGATGCCCAGCGACGACCAAAGCACCGATCCGTCACATTCCGGGGCGTAGACGTCCGAGCATTTGTACTGCACCTCGACATCCGGGGTGCGGGTGACAAAGCCGTGCAAAAAGCCCTTGGGCACCAGCAGTTGCTTGCCGTTTTCTGCCGTCAACTCCACCCCGAACCACTGGCCATAGGTGGGGGAACCGACCCGAATATCGACCGCCACATCAAAGATCCCGCCACGGGAGCAGCGCACCAGCTTGTCCTGCGCGCGGGGCGGGGATTGGAAATGCAGCCCCCGCAAGGTGCCGACCTGCGCCGAAAAGCTGTGATTGTCCTGCACCCAGTCGATGGCCAGACCCGCCGCCTGCATCTTGGTGGCGTTCCAAGTTTCGGAAAACCAACCCCGCGCATCGCCAAAGCGGGCGGGGGTGACGATGACCACACCAGAGAGCGGGGTTTGTTCAACGTTCATGGCGGCACATCCTTCACTGGTCGGCACGGGGTTTGGGTCAGGGCGACCATGCCGCCCCGGACTGTCAGGATCAAGTCACCAGCGCGGCGACCGCCGTGGCCACGGCGTGTCCGAGCGCTTTATGCGCGGCCTCGTCGTAATGCACGCCGTCGATGGGGCTGACGGAGATCACCTCACCCGCGTCCAGATAACCGCAGCCGTAGTTTTCGGCCAAGGCGTGATACAAGGGCGGCAGCGCCAAGGACCGCGCCCTTGCGCCAAAGAATTCATTCTTGATCGGCCCTTGTTCCAGCACCGGGGGCGGACAGATCAGCAGGATTTTGAACCCGCCGTGGCGCGTCTGGTATTCGTCATGCGTCGCCACGTCCAACAATCCCGCAACGCCCGAAGCAATCTGTTCCGGCGTGGTGGAAAACCGCGCCTTGGCATCATTGGTGCCCAGCATCAGCGTCAGCACGTCAATCGGGCCATGGGTCTGCAAGGCGATCCG
Organism: Paracoccus haematequi; assembly: GCA_943370015.1. GTDB lineage: Bacteria > Pseudomonadota > Alphaproteobacteria > Rhodobacterales > Rhodobacteraceae > Paragemmobacter > Paragemmobacter haematequi_A. Next base: position 3,455 of record CALRPK020000222.1, on the reverse strand, counting down.
CAAACCCACACGCCCGTTAATATGCGCGCCCATCACCGGATCATCGAATTGTGCGGTGCGGCCGGGCAGGCCCTCTTCGGCCAGTTCCCATGCCGGACCCAAGGCCGCCTGCGTGACCGTGGGCCAGCGGATGCCGGGGCCGAACCGCTCATACTTGCTCCGGTCCACGATGGGCGGGGTGCCGTGGGTGTTGCTGTCACCATAGGTCATCAGAATGGGCATCGCGGAACCTCTCCCTTGTGTTGCGCGGCAGGCTAGGCGGTGTCGCTTGCGCGGTAAAGCGGCTTTGCCCCCTTGGCCTTTCCGCCCCTCGCGCGCATATAAGGGCAAACCCATTCAGGATGAGGCATGCGATGTTCGGATTTGGTGACAAAGCGGCGGCTCCGGCCCCGGCGGCGGCGGACCTGATCAAGGACACGACCGAGGCCACCTTCATGGCCGATGTGATCGAGGCCAGCCGTGAGGTGCCGGTCATCGTCGATTTCTGGGCCCCGTGGTGTGGTCCGTGCAAGACGCTCGGCCCCGCGCTGGAGGCTGAGGTGAAAAAGGCCGGCGGCAAGGTCCGCATGGTCAAGGTCAATGTCGACAATAACCAGATGATTGCGGGTCAGCTGCGGATTCAGTCGATCCCGACGGTCTATGCCTTTTGGCAGGGCCAACCGGTGGACGGGTTCCAAGGCGCGCAACCGGCGTCCGAGTTGAAGAAATTCATCGACCGTCTGACCGCCCTGACCGGTGATGGCGGTCTGGCCGAGGCGCTGGATGCGGCAGAGGCGATGCTGGCCGAAGGCGCGGTGACCGACGCCTTTGAAACCTTTGCCGCGATCCATGACGAAGACCCCGCCAATGGCGCGGCCTATGCCGGGATGGTGCGCTGCCGTCTGGCGCTGGACCAGTTGGATGAGGCGGGCCTGATGCTGGACAACGTCCCGGCTGAGGTCGCCAAGGCCAAAGAGATCGAGGCTGTGCGCGCACAACTGGAACTCGCCCGGCAGGCGGCCAAGGCAGGCCCCGAACAGGAACTGCGCGCGGCGGTCGAGGCTGATCCCGCCAATGCGCAGGCGCGGTTCGATCTGGCGCAGGCGCTTTATGCGGCGGGCAAGGTCGACGAGGCGGTGGATCAACTGCTGGAATTGTTCCGCCGCGACCGTGAGTGGAACGATGGGGCCGCCAAAACCCAGTTGATGACGATCTTTGGCGCGTTGAAGCCGACCGATCCTGTCGTTCTTAAAGGGCGGCGGCGGTTGTCGTCGATGATCTTTGCCTGATGCTCTTTGCCTGACGGGGCAATCGCCCTATCTGGTGCCGCATGATAAAAGCCATTGACCTGCCAGACACGATCCCGATCTTTCCGCTGCCCGGTGCCTTGTTGCTCCCGCGCGGGCGGTTGCCGCTGCATATCTTTGAACCGCGCTATCTGGCGATGGTTGAGGATTGCTTGAAGACCAAACATCGGTTGATCGGTATGATCCAGCCGCGCGAGGTGCCGGGGACAGGCGAAAAGCGCCTGAACGCCATCGGTTGTGCCGGTCGGCTGACCGGGTTTTCGGAGACCGAAGATGGCCGCTACATGATCACGCTGGCAGGCACATCGCGGTTTCGGGTGCGGGATGAGGTGCAGGGTTTCACGCCCTATCGTCGGTGCAACGTCGATTGGTCGGGTTTTGGCCGTGACCTTGGCCCTGTCGAGGAAGATGCAGGCTTTGACCGGGACAAGTTTCTGGCGATCCTTGGCCGCTACTTTGCGGCGCAGAACCTGTCCACGGATTGGAGCGGGCTGAAAGAGGCAGAGACGGAGTTGCTGATCAACTCGCTGTCGATGCTTTGCCCCTTCGGGACTGAGGACAAACAGGCCCTGTTGGAAGCCCCCAGCCTGACCACACGGCGTGAAACGCTGGTGACCTTGATCGAATTTGCCCTGCGCGGCGGTGCCGGGGATGAGGTGATGCAATGACCGAAAGCCCTGCCGTTGATCGCCGCATGCTGGAATCGCTGGTCTGTCCGGTGACACAGGCAGGGCTGAGCTATGACGCCGAACGGCAGGAACTGGTGTCCAAGGCGGCGCATCTGGCCTTTCCGATCCGCGACGGCATCCCGATCATGCTGGTCAGCGAGGCGCGCGAGGTGGCGTGACCGGACGGGTTTTCTGCGAAAACCCGAAGTCACGATCTTTCTGCGAAAGATCGAATTCAATTCTTCGCAGAAGAATTGTTTTTTCGCCTTTTCGCAAAAAAGGCGGTCACACCGACAGCGCCGTGGTCTTGAACACCGTCCGCAGAGCGAAAGACGACTGCATCTGACGCACCCCCGGCAGGCGGGACAGGTGTTGGCGGTGGATGCGGGCGAAGTCTTCGGTGTCTTCGGCCACGATCTTCAGCAGGTAATCCGCTGTCCCCGCCATCAGGTGGCATTCCAGAATGTCGGGCACCTTCGCCACCTCACGCTCGAACGCATCGAGCAGGTCATCGGCTTGGCCTTGCAAGGTGATCTCGACAAAGACCACCGTGGGTTTGCCCAATCGGCGCGCATCGAGCAGGGCGACGTAACCGGCGATATATCCCTCTTCCTCCAGCCGTTGGGTCCTGCGGTGGCAGGCGCTGGGCGAGAGGTTCACGCGTTCGGACAGTTCGGCGTTGGTGATGCGGCCATCCTTTTGCAGCACGGTCAGGATGCGGCGGTCGGTTGCGTCCAAATCCATGATCTTCGCAGATTCTTTCGTGTTGAGGTGGTTTCTGCGCAGAGTCTACCGATCCCGGCCTTCCACGCCACCCAGAAATCAAAGCATTTGCATGCAAATGGGCAAAAGCTGTCCCCACAGCGGGCGAAACGGCCCGACAGGGAGAGAGAGCATGAAGATCGGTTGCCCCAAGGAAATCAAACCGCAAGAATTTCGCGTGGGCATGACGCCCAATGCGGCGCGTGAGGCGGTGGCGCATGGCCATCAGGTGATGATTGAAACGGGTGCCGGGGTTGGCGCGGGCTTTGCGGATGCCGATTACATCGCGGCAGGCGCGCAGATTGTCGGCACGGCCGAGGATGTGTTCGCCAAGGCGGATATGGTGGTCAAGGTCAAGGAACCGCAGGCGGTCGAACGCGCCCGGCTGCGCGAAGGGCAGGTGCTGTTCACCTATCTGCACCTCGCCCCCGATCCGGCGCAGACGCATGATCTGCTGGCGTCGGGTGTCACCGCCATCGCTTATGAAACCGTGACCGATGATCGCGGCGGCTTGCCGCTGCTCGCCCCGATGTCTGAGGTTGCGGGTCGTCTGGCCCCACAAGTCGGCGCATGGACGCTGCAAAAGGCCAATGGCGGGCGCGGTGTGCTGCTGGGGGGTGTGCCGGGGGTGTTGCCTGCCAAGGTGCTGGTGATCGGTGGCGGTGTGGTTGGCACGCAGGCGGCGCGGGTGGCGGCGGGCATGGGCGCGGATGTGACCATCCTTGATCGCTCGGTCCCA
>CALRPK020000221.1:0-4594 GCA_943370015.1 Paracoccus haematequi | reverse complement strand
AGAAACAGGTTGGCGCCAAGCGCTGCGGCCACCTCATCCGGGGCGGGACGGATTTCCTCGCGATCAGCGGAAAAGCCGTGGACATAGACCACGGCCAAGGGGGTCTTTGCCCCCGGCGCGCCCGCCCAAACGATTTCTTTGCCAGAGTTCCCGCGCAGGTTGGGCACGGCGGCCTCTTGCGCGGCCAACCACCCGTCAAGGTCATCCGGCAGGCTGGCAGGATCAAAGGCGATCTCGCGATCCACCGTTTCAGGTGGAAAGACCAGCCACAGCCCTGCCCCCACCACAACCAAAGATGCCAGAACCCCGGCGACCCACCGCACCACCCTGCGCATCATCCCTGCACCGACACATCCCCAACCGCCGCTGCGATCATGGCAAGGCAGTCCGGCGTTGAAAAGCGGTGATCCGCGCCCTTGACCAGCGTCAGGCGAATATCCGGCCCCGTGGCGTGGTCCAAGAGACGCAGCGCCACAGCGGGTGGCACATCGGTGTCCGCCGTGCCTTGCAGCAGGCGCACCGGAAAGGGCAGCGCCAAGGGCGATCGCAGCACCAGACGGTTGCGCCCCTCTTCAATCAGGCGGCGGGTGATGACATAGGGGTCAGGCGAGTAATCCGAGGGCAATTCGACCCGCCCCTTTTCGGCCAAGTCACGGCGTTGATCGTCACTGAACCCCGCCCACATGGAATCCTCGGTGAAATCCGGGGCAGCGGCGATGCCGACCAGACCCGCGACACGTTCCGGCACCGCCCGCGCCAGTTGCAGCGCGATCCAGCCGCCCATGGACGAGCCGACCAGAACCTGCGGCCCTTCGGTCAACTGGGACAGGACGGCCAAGGCATCCTCAAACCAATCGCCAATCGCGCCGTCCAGAAAGTCACCCGAACTGACACCATGGCCGGAGTAGTCAAAGCGCAAAAACGCCCGCCCCTGTGCCTGCGCCCATTCTTGCAGCAACACCGCCTTGGTTCCCGTCATATCGGACCGAAACCCACCCAGAAACACGATCCCCGGCCCACGGCCTGCGGTGCGCGCATAGGCGATGCGGCGGCCTTGGGGCGTGGTCAGGAAATCGGTCATCAGGTCGCTCCGCTGTCAGGGATTCCCCGCCAAGAACCATGAAGCCCCGCCCCTTGCAAGCGCTTGCCCCCCGAACGGATAGGCCCTTGGCGGTTGACTTTCGCGGCCCAAGCCCACAGTAAGGCACCCTCATAACCCGCAACCGGGCGTTCCGTGGGCGCCAAACTGACGAGGAAGCCGATATGGCCCAAATCTCCCTCACCTTTCCCGATGGCAACAAGCGCGACTATGCGCCGGGCTTGACCGCTGCCGAAGTGGCGGCGTCGATCTCGACCAGCCTTGCGAAAAAGGCGATCTCGGCCACGGTGAACGGCCAGCATTGGGACCTGCAATGGCCGATCCCGGCCGATGCCTCGATTGCCATCCACACCATGCAGGATGACGCGCAGGCGCTGGAACTGATCCGCCATGATCTGGCGCATATCATGGCCCGCGCCGTGCAGGAGATTTGGCCTGATGTGAAGGTCACCATCGGCCCGGTGCGCGATTACGGCTGGTTCTATGACTTTGACCGCAAAGAGCCCTTCACGCCCGAAGACCTCGGCCAGATCGAAGCGAAGATGAAGCAGATCATCAACGCCCGCGATCCGGTGAAAACCGAAGTCTGGGACCGCGCCCGCGCGATTGCCTATTACGAAGAGCGGGGCGAGCCGTTCAAGATCGAACTCATCAACCGCATCCCTGAAGGCGAAGACCTGCGGATGTATTGGCATGGGGCGTGGCAAGACCTCTGCCGGGGTCCGCATTTGCAACATACCGGGCAAGTCCCGGCGGATGGGTTCAAGCTGACCCATGTGGCGGGGGCCTATTGGCTGGGCGATGCCAGCCGCCCGATGCTGCAACGCATCTATGGCGTCGCCTTCAAGAACCGCGACGACCTCAAGGCCCATCTGACCATGCTGGAAGAGGCCGCGAAACGCGACCACCGCAAGCTGGGCCGCGAGATGGAGTTGTTCCACCTGCAAGAAGAAGCCCCCGGCATGGTGTTCTGGCACCCCAACGGCTGGATGATCTATCGCACGCTGGAAGATTACATGCGCGGGCGTCTGCGCGCCTCGGGCTACAAGGAAATCAAGACGCCGCAGGTGGTTGACCGTGTGCTGTGGGAAAAATCCGGCCATTGGGAAGCCTACCGCGAAAACATGTTCATCGTTGAGGTGGACGAAGATGGTGCCAAGGAAAAGCGCATCAATGCGCTGAAACCCATGAACTGCCCCTGCCATGTGCAAGTGTTCAATCAAGGCCTGAAATCCTACCGCGATCTGCCGCTGCGTCTGGCGGAATTCGGATCGTGCCACCGCTACGAATCCTCAGGCTCCATGCATGGCCTGATGCGCGTGCGTGGTTTCACGCAAGACGACGCGCATATCTTCTGCACCGAGGATCAGATTGAGGCGGAATGCGCGGGCTTCATCGCCCTGCTGTCGTCGGTCTACAAAGACCTTGGGTTCGAGAAGTTCGACATCAAACTCTCCACCCGCCCCGATGTCCGCGTGGGATCGGATGAGGTCTGGGACAAGGCCGAAGCCGCACTCGAGGGTGCGATCAAAAGCCTTGGCCTGCCCTATCAGATCAACCCCGGCGATGGGGCCTTCTATGGCCCGAAGCTGGACTTCAAACTGACTGACGCCATCGGGCGCGAATGGCAATGCGGCACATTCCAGTGCGACTTCAACCTGCCAGTCCGCCTTGATGCCGAATATGTGGGCGAAGATGGCGCAAAGCACCGCCCCGTCATGCTGCACCGCGCTGTGCTGGGTTCGTTCGAACGCTTCATCGGCATCCTGCTGGAAAACTATGCGGGCAAGCTGCCCTTCTGGCTGGCCCCGCGTCAGGTGGTGGTGGCGTCCATCGTGTCGGATGCGGATGCGTATGTGCATGAGGTGGTCGCGGCCTTGGTCAAGGCGGGTGTGCGGGCGGAGGCCGATGTGCGCAACGAAAAGATCAACTACAAGGTGCGCGAACATTCCGTCGGCAAGGTGCCGGTCATCCTCGCCATCGGGATGAAAGAGGTTGAGGAACGCACGGTGTCCATCCGCCGTCTGGGCGAAAACCGCACCGAAACGATCACCTTGGATGCCGCAATCAGCAGCCTTGGTTTCGACGCGCTGCCGCCTGCGCATTGACCGCGCCTGCCCTGCCCGCTGCGCCGCGCCTGCCACCCTTTGGCACGCGCGGCGCAGCGGGCAGACAACATGCTTGATTTATGGAAAATCTGCGGCATTCTCTGTGCCAGTGACGACAGACTTTCTGACCGCTTCCTGACCTCAGGCAGCCGGGCACTCGGAAGACCTGGCTTGCACGGCCCGCGCGGCATGTCGCCCCGGGAGGTCATGGAGAGGAGAAACGGAATGCCGACCGGCACCGTGAAGTGGTTCAACGCAACCAAAGGCTTTGGTTTCATCGCCCCTGACGACGGCGGCAAGGACGTTTTCGTCCATATCTCGGCTGTGGAACGGGCAGGCCTCAAAGGCTTGAACGACAATCAGAAAATCGCATATGAGCTGCAGTCGGGCCGGGATGGCCGCGCCTCGGCCAGCGATCTGCGTCTGCTCTGACCAGCCCACATGGTTTCTGGCGGGCCCGCCTTTGCGCGGGCCTTTGTCATTTTAGGTTCAGCCCAGCACCTTGGCCTGCACGGCGTCATCCCAACCGATGGTCCAGCGGTCGCCGTCCTGAATCACGGGGCGCTTCATCACGGTGGGTTGCGCGGCAATCTGCGCCTCAGGCTCTGATTCCCGCAGGAAATCCGAGAAGGAGCGGTAGGTGGGTGAGGTCTTGTTGATCGCGCGGTCGCCGAATTCGGTGATAATGGCGTCAATCTCGGCGGCAGAAAGCGGATTGGCGCGGATGTCGCGGAAGGTGACATCCTTGCCTGCGGCCTGAATGGCCTTGATTGCCTTCTTGCAGGTGTCGCAGGTGGAAATGCCGTACAGGATCATGCGTGTCTCCGTCTTTCGTTTAGCCTTGGCCCAAGGCGCGGGCGATGGCAACCCCGGCCCAAGCCGACAGCGCGGTCAAGGTCGTGCCCCAGGTCACATCGGCGGCAACCATCGACCAATGCCAATCCTTCATGATGGCGAAAGAGGTGAACTCATAAGTGCCATAGGCCATCGCCCCGATGATCGCCGCCGGGATCAGCACCGGCGCGCCGGTTTTCAGCGCGGGCAGCGAGACGAGGTAAACGAGCCCCGCCACATAGGCCGCATAGAACAGCCCCGCCGGGACGATGCGAATATCGGTCAGCATGAGCGGCGCGATATGGCGGCTGAAGAGCGGCTTCATGAACAGCGTAAGCATGATGCCATCAAGGACTAGGAAGACGGCGGCGGTGGAGAGGTAGAGGGTCAGGGCTTGCATGGTGCGCCTCATGGGGATGAGTGAGAGGTAGCGCGACAGGGGCCGGGGGGAAGGATGTATTTGGGACGTGGGGTTTGGGCGAGGGTATCGCTCCCTTAAAACTTCCTAGGGCGCAACCGTCTGTGTTGCCCCGATGCCCAAAGCATCGGGGCG
>CALRPK020000220.1:0-4605 GCA_943370015.1 Paracoccus haematequi | reverse complement strand
CAATGGCACTTGGATCTACAGTGATTGCTTTTGATGGCTTCGGAGGAAGAGATTACTTCAAACGGGGCGAAAACAGTTTCGTGCGGGCCTTTCCAGACATTGAAGGCCTCGCAGAGGACTTTGTTCGTATCATAAAAGATGCCAATTTGGCACAAGCACTGGCGCTTAACGGAAAGGAGACTGCGCAAAGGTATTCGTACGCCCGCTTCAAATCAGATTGGGAACGGGTGTTGGCAGAATTGTGATCAACACTTTTTCAAACCGCCTGTGTAGAGGGCAAGGTGTACCCAAAATCCCCAATCAAACCAGAAATATCGCTCAACGCAGCGATGAGAACCGGCCAGTTTACTCCTGGATAACGCTCTGCCGGATCGAAGGGCGCTATGTCAACCGGCGGCACTGTAATTGGTAGGATGGGAGAGAGGGCATCCTGAGCATCGACGACAATATCATCGTACTTTATGACCTGCCCCTGAGGAAGAAGGGTATAAGTCTGGAGTTGGAATTCGATCAGGAGCACCTGACGATGGAGGTTGGATGTCGCACTGTTCAAACGCTCGATGAACGCAGGGGGTGCAAATGCCTCAAGCATTGGCATGGTTCCTCGGTTCACTGGCATGTTCACTGTTTGCCATGCCGCCAAAACCGCCAAAGGGTTTCGGACCATGGCGAAGACCTTGAACTCAGTTCTCAATAAATCGAGCAATGCAGTGAATTCTGCTGGATGCTTTACGATAAGTGTGAAATCTTCAGCAAGCGGCTTGTGAAATGTTATTGCGCTGCGTTCTTCAAGAACACGCCGAAGGGATCCCGAATTGGTGGGTGGCTCAACCCAATTGTAGGGGATTTTGCCACCAACGTGCTTTGTTGTAACGGGATCATTTGCCAACAGCGACGCACGCGTATTTGCCATGAATTGGCGAATGTCCTCAACCGCTCTTGATCGGTCACCATGTCGAATGAGCTGAATTGGCTCGGCAAGTCCAATAGTGTTGGGCTGCTGATTTAAAATCGCTGTAGCCATTGTTGTTCCTGATCTGGGCATTCCAGTAAGCAGGACGTTAGACACAGATTTAGACATCGTAGCGCTTCCTTGGCCGCAGAGATTTTGATAGATGTGGTAAATGGTAATAAAAATTCAACACCAAAACCAAACGGTGCACGGCCTCGATTGGGATTATCAGTTGTCCGCAATTCTGTCCATAGTGGTGGTGTTGCCTCTGCCTAAGGTGCGTCTATGCGCTTTATTGGGCTTACTGAAGGCGGGTTTATCCCTGCCTTACGAACGCCGTAGGTTTGCGGTTTTCTTCCCATAAACAATCGGTTGCGATCTGTCATGTGAATGCTGGACGTATTCTCTCTAAAACGGCTGAATGTGTTTTCTCTAATTTGGTGGCCAAGTTAGACAAATTGTTGAGTTCCACCCAGAATGATGGGGTAGTTACACCCTTCCAGCAGTATTGCGATATTGTATCGACCCATGGGTGGATGCCCGGCTGAGGCCGAGGTTGCTTTGGTAGTCGGGGGGAGTGATCGTTGCGGTCATGTGTCAGTCTTGTCTCGCGGCACCATCCCCTTGGGGGAGAAGGTCAGCGTGAGGGCCCCCTACCCCCGCCGATGCGTTGCCGCCACGCGCGAAATTTCCTCGTACATTCCCGACAGCAGGTTCAACGTGCGCGAGGCCTCGGCCAGACGGTCCGAAAAGCCGGGCACATTGGCCACAGCTTGCAACAACAACCGCCGCCGGAGCGCGCCATAGTCGTCGGTGACGCGACGGCCCTCGTCGGTGACCACATAAGTCACACCCGCCCGCCCCGATCCGCGCCGCAGCACCAGACCTGCGCTGATCAGCTTTCGCAGCGAATACTGGATGTTCGGCACATCGTCGCGGTTGGTCAGGCGGGCCAGATCCTTGATCGACTTGGGGCGGTCATTCATGCGGATGATATGGAGCAGCGCATTCTCCGGCCCGGTGGCCGCCAGATCGCAGACGGAGGCCAAACATTCCGACTGCCAGCGACCGAATCCCTCAAACGTGCGCATCAGGGCAAATTCCAACTCGGTCGTGTCCACTTCGACCGCGCTTTGGGCCAGATGCCAGCGCCAGTCGAGGCCCGGCACGCCCTCATCCCCCGTTGCATCATTTTGAGTTTGAAGGTGTTTTCCGGCCATCGGTGTCTTTCCTTGTTCCGACCACTCTTGCCGCAGCGGACCGTTGACGCAAATGGAATTTACGATAGACTTTCAAACATAAAATAACATCTAAACTCCAACAGGGACTGCTGACATGACACATAACCCGATGCTGTCGGGCGATCGCTTTCGCTTGGGCACGTTTTCCAGCAATTGCTCATCCGGCATGACGCCGACCAAGGCCCCGGAACGCTGGGTCAATTCTTGGGACAACAACCTGAAACTCGCCCAGATGCTGGATGAGGCCGGGATCGACTTCATGCTGCCCATCGCGCGCTGGATCGGCTACGGCGGCGAGACGGATTTTCACGGTGCTGTCTTGGAGACGATGACTTGGGCGGCGGGTCTTTTGGCCGCGACCAAGAACATCGCCGTCTTTGCCACCATCCACACGGCGGCGAACCATCCTGTCGTGGTGGCCAAACAGATGGCGACGATTGACCAGATCGGCCATGGCCGCGCCGGGCTGAACATCGTCGCTGGTTGGAACAAGCCGGAATACGAAGCCCTCGGTCTGACCCTGCCCGACGACCATGAGACCCGCTATGCCTATGCGCAGGAATGGTTCGATCTGGTCCGCAAACTCTGGACCTCGGACGAGCATTTTGACTGGGACGGAAAGTATTTCAAAGCCGCCAAGGTAAAGGGCGATCCGAAACCCCTGCGCGGGACGGTCCCGATCATCAACGCGGCGGGCAGTCCGCAGGGGCGGGAATTTGCGACGGACAACGCCAATTTCCTGTTTACCCCGGCGATTGATCTGGACCGCTCAAAAGCCGAAATCGCCGAGTTGAAAGCGCAGGCCAAGGCCAAGGGGCGTGAGGTTAATGTGCTGACCTTTGCCCATGTCATCTGCCGCCCGACCGAGGCCGAGGCGAAGGCTTACGCCGATTACACCGCCGTGCAGAATGCCGATACCGATGCGGTGGACAATCTGGTGCGGCTGCAATTCGCCCATGCCCACAGCTTCCCGCATGACCTGTTGGCGCAGATCAAGCACCTGTTCGCGCTGGGGCATGGCGGTTTTCCGTTGATCGGCACACCGGATCAGGTGGCAGAGGGCATCCTGAAACTGCACGCCACAGGCTTTGCCGGAACCACCCTGTCCTTTGTCGATTATGTCGAGGAATTTCCCTATTTTCGCGATACCGTCCTGCCGAAACTGGAGGCGGCGGGCATTCGCTGAAGCGACGGGCGCGGCGTCAGAACGTGCCGCCGCGCCTTGTGTCCCACAGGCGCAGAACTTCGATTTGCAGCGGTGTCACGCGGTAGATCAGCGTAAAGGGCGTGCGGGGGATGGTGATTTCCCGCACCGCTCGGCCCGTGTCGCTGGGGTGACCGGCATAGGGATTGGCGGCAAGGGTGGCCTGCAACGCCTTGAATTGCTGGCCCGCGCGGCGTGATCCTTCCGGAAACACGGATTGGTCATAGAACCTGAACCATGCAAGATCCGGCGCGCAGCTTTCCAGAAAGACGATCTTCATCCGCGCGCAGGAAAGATGTCAGCCTTGGGCATAGGACGTTCGGCGTCTGTATCCCAGGAGTCGATCCAAGCGTTCATCGCTTCGGCGGAAATGAAGCGGCCTGCTTCGGCTTCTGTCAGGGCGGCGTCGATGGCGGCGCGTTTGGTGGCCTTGGCTTCCAGCATCGCCCGGATCGCCCGCACGGCCAATTGTGCGGGGGGCCGGTCTTCAATTTCGGCCTCAATCTCCAAGGCTTTGCGCAAATCTTCGTCAAGGCGGATGGAATAGGGTGTGCTGGCCATGCCCTGCCCTTTCGCAAGCGGAACGCCTACACTGTATTACACTGTAGGCGTTCAATCCAGCCGACTGTTGTCCTTAGGCAAAGCTGCGGATGGTGGCGATGGCACCCTCGAGCGCCTTGCCCTCTTCGTCCTTCAGCGCCGCTTCGCGCAGGCGGCGGCACCAGTCGGCGGCGTCGGGGCGGTGGGCGATGGAAAGGGAGGCTTCAACCACGCGGTCAAACTTTGACAACCCGCGCGCGTGAGTGTCGGAGTAGCCCTTCACCAAACGGCGGCAGCGGATCAATTCGACGGCGAGGTCGTAGTTCTGCCCAACCTGCCCCAATGCCACATCCAGCCAGCGCGCCAGATGCGCCTGTTCTTGCGCGTGGCGCAGGGTGCGGGGGCGCCAGAATTTCAGCCCGCCGAGGATGTGGAGTGTCACGAAAGCCGGGAGCGAGTCTGTCCTGAGCCTGCGCCCCTTGTCGAACCAGCGGGTCAGGCGGGCCATCCATTTCGGGTCGGCCTCAAGTCTGGCACCAAGGCGGGCGGGGAAGAGGCCGACGATTTCTTCGGCCCTGGGGTGGAAGAATTCGGTCAGGTGCAGCACATTCGCCTCCTTCACCCGCATTTCGTTGCGGATGCGGTCAAAGCGGCGGGCGCGGGTTTTC
>CALRPK020000219.1:0-4660 GCA_943370015.1 Paracoccus haematequi | reverse complement strand
AGATCCTTGAAAAGGCGGCAGTCAAGAAACTGGACCGCAAGCCCGGCGTGGGTGTGACCGCCCATATCGAGATCGGCGGCAAGATCGAGACGCAGGAGTTTGACACCGTCATTTCCGCTGTCGGCATCGTCGGCAACGTTGAAAACCTTGGGCTAGAGGCACTTGGCGTGAAGATCGACCGCACCCATGTGGTCACGGATGAATTCTGCCGCACCGGGGTTCCCGGCCTTTATGCCATCGGCGATATCGCGGGCGCGCCTTGGTTGGCGCACAAAGCCAGCCATGAGGGTGTGATGGTGGCCGAATTGATCGCGGGCGGCCATCCGCATCCGATCAAGCCCAATTCCATCGCGGGCTGCACCTATTGCTATCCGCAAGTGGCCAGCGTCGGCCTGACCGAGGAGAAGGCCAAGGCGGCGGGCCATCAGATCAAGGTCGGGCGTTTCCCCTTCATCGGCAATGGCAAGGCCATCGCGCTGGGTGAATCCGAGGGCATGATCAAAACCATCTTCGACGCCAAGACGGGTGAGCTCTTGGGGGCCCATATGGTCGGCGCGGAAGTGACCGAGTTGATCCAAGGCTATGTCATCGGCCGCACGCTGGAGACGACAGAAGAAGACCTGATGAACACCGTCTTCCCGCATCCGACCCTGTCCGAGATGATGCATGAGTCGGTGCTTGACGCCTATGGGCGCGCGCTGCACTTCTGACGGAAGCGGGGGCGCTTCGCCCCCCGCACCCCCCGAGGATATTTGAACAACGGGGAAGCGGGAGGGTAGGATGCGCGTGCTGGTTACTGTGCTGGCCCTTTGGTGTGCCGGGTTGGGGGCTGCGGCGCAGTTCGGCAAAGTGTCCTTTGCGTTAGAGTTTTTCGCCACGCGCTACCCTTTGGCCGGTCCCGTCGCGCTGGGATTGATCGTGTCGGTGGTCGGCATGGTGGGGCTGGTCTTTGGCACCACGGCGGGGCTGTTGGTCGGGCGCATCGGGCCGCGCCGGGCCATCGTCGCGGCGCTGGCCTTGGGGGCTTTGGTATCAGTGGTGCAGGTGATGGACCTGCCTTATCCCGTCTTGATCGCCAGCCGCGTGCTGGAGGGGTTGTCGCATCTGGCCATCGTCGTCGTGGGGCCGACGATGATTGCCGGGATCACGCCTGCACGGCATCAAGGGCTGGCGATGACGCTGTGGTCATCGTTCTTTGGCGTGACCTATGCCGGGTTGGCGCTGCTGGCCCCTGCGGCCTTGGCGGGGGGATTGGCGGGGCTCTATCTGCCGCATGCGGTCTGGATGGCGGCTTTGGCGCTGGTGTTGCGGCTGCTGTTGCCGCCTGATCCGCCTGCGCCGAAACTGGCCGGAGGGGGCGTTTTGGCGCAGCATCTGGCCATCTATGCCTCCCCCCGCATTGCAGCGCCTGCCTTGGGGTTTGTGAACTATACTGCGATTTATGTCGCCGTGCTGACGCTGCTGCCGCCCTTGATGCCGCCTGCAGAGGTGGCGATGACGGCGGCGGGGATGCCCTTGGTCTCTATCGCGCTGTCGCTGACCTTGGGCGTCTGGGCACTACGCCATGTGACGGCGGTGCGTCTGGTGGAGGCGGGCTTTGCCGTGGGCGCGCTGTCGGTGATCGCTTTGGCGCTGGTCTGGGGGCAGGGGGCGCTGATGCTGGCCGCCGCCCTGATCTTTGCCGGGGCGATGGGCATCGTGCAAGGGGCGAGTTTCGCCTCGATCCCGCAGTTGAATGCAACGGCCGAGGATCGCGCTCGCGCCTCAGGCGCTGTGGCGCAACTGGGCAATCTGGGGACCACCACCGGCACCCCGGTGCTGGCCTATCTGATCGCTGTCATGGGGCCGCCGGGGGTGCTGGCCTTTGCGCTGCCGCTGTGCCTGTTGGGCATCGCGGTTCATCTTTGGCTGGCGCGGCGGCGGGCTTAGCGCGCGACTGGCCCACCGGCGGCAACCCAATCGCCAAATCCGCCGAGGTTATGCGCCTCAATCCCCTGCGCTTGCAGGAATTGTGCTGCCCGGCCTGCCCGCGCCCCTGCGGCGCAATAGACGGCCACGGGCTTTCCCGACAGGCGGGCGTCAAAATCCGGCGCTTTCGGATCACCCTTCAGCGGCAGCAGACCCAGCGGGATGTGGATCGCCCCGGCGGCGAGGCCAGAGGCCTGAACCTCACCAACCTCGCGCACATCCAGAAGCGTGATCTCGCCAGCGGCGGCCTTTTCGATGCAGGCGGCGGGGGAAAGCGGAGTGGTCATGGGAAGCGGTCCTTTCGTGGCTTGCTGTCTAATATATTCCGGTAATTGAATACTTAAAGGGGGCATCTGCCACTTTCCTCGGCGGCGGCTGCGATTCCCTAGGGTTGTTCATTCTTTGTTCACTATTTTCGATTGGAGACTCATCCGTTTCGGCCTATCTCTGCCCCCGTGGCCCGCGTTGGGCCGGGCGGGGAAGACTCATGGCCGAACAGAAGTTCATCGAAGTCCGTGGCGCGCGGGAGCATAACCTCAAGGGAATCGATGTCGATATCCCCCGCGATCAGTTGGTGGTGATCACCGGGCTGTCGGGCTCCGGCAAATCCAGCCTCGCCTTTGACACGATCTATGCCGAGGGTCAGCGCCGCTATGTCGAGTCGCTGTCGGCCTATGCGCGGCAGTTTCTGGACATGATGGGCAAGCCGGATGTGGACCATATCTCTGGCCTGTCGCCTGCGATTTCCATCGAGCAAAAGACCACCTCGAAAAACCCGCGCTCCACCGTCGGCACGGTGACCGAGATTTACGACTACATGCGCCTTTTGTTCGCGCGGGTCGGCACGCCGTTCAGCCCCGCGACGGGCCTGCCGATAACCGCGATGCAGGTGCAGGACATGGTCGATGCCGTCATGGCGATGGAAGAGGGGACGCGCGCCTATCTGCTGGCCCCGATCATCCGCGACCGCAAGGGTGAGTATAAGAAGGAATTCCTTGAGCTGCGGAAACAGGGGTTCCAGCGGGTGAAGGTGGACGGCACCTTCCACGAACTGGAAGACCCGCCAGTTTTGGACAAGAAACTGCGCCATGACATTGACGTGGTCGTTGACCGCATCGTGGTTCGCGATGGGTTGCAGACCCGGCTGGCGGACAGCTTCCGCACGGCGCTGGATCTGGCCGATGGCATCGCCGTGCTGGAGACGGCCCCGGCTGAGGGTGAGCCGCAGCGCATCACCTATTCGGAAAAATTCGCCTGCCCGGTGTCTGGCTTTACCATCCCCGAGATTGAGCCGCGTCTGTTTTCGTTCAACGCGCCGTTTGGGGCTTGTCCGGTCTGTGACGGGCTGGGGGTGGAACTCTTCTTTGACGAACGCCTCGTGGTGCCCGATCAGGGGCTGACGCTGGCGCAGGGGGCCTTGGCGCCTTGGGCCAAGTCGAAGTCGCCCTACTTCACCCAGACGATTGAGGCGCTGTCGAAGCATTACGAATTTGACCGCAAGAAAAAGTGGAAAGACCTGCCCGCCCATGTGCATCAGGTGTTTCTGCACGGCTCTGGCGATGAGGAAATCAAGTTCCGCTATGACGAAGGCGGGCGGATTTACGAAGTCTCCCGCGTGTTCGAAGGTGTCATCCCCAATATGGAACGCCGCTACCGCGAGACGGACAGCGCTTGGGTGCGCGAAGAGTTTGAGCGTTACCAGAACAACCGCGATTGCGGGGCCTGTGGCGGCTATCGCCTGAAGCCTGAGGCTTTGGCAGTCAAGATCGCCGGGGTTCATGTCGGCCAAGTCGTCCGCATGTCGATCAAAGAGGCTTTCGCTTGGATCGGCTCGGTCCCCGAAACCCTGTCCAATCAGAACAACGAAATCGCCCGCGCCATTCTGAAGGAAATCCGCGAACGGCTTGGATTCCTTGTGAATGTCGGCCTCGACTACCTGACGCTGTCGCGCAATGCGGGCACGTTGTCGGGCGGGGAAAGCCAGCGGATTCGTTTGGCCTCGCAGATCGGCTCCGGTCTGACGGGCGTGCTTTATGTGCTGGATGAACCCAGCATCGGGCTGCACCAGCGCGACAATGACCGCTTGCTCACCACGCTGAAGAACCTGCGCGATGCGGGCAATACGGTGTTGGTGGTGGAGCATGACGAGGATGCAATCCGTGAGGCGGATTACGTCTTTGACATCGGCCCCGGTGCCGGGGTGCATGGCGGGCGGGTGGTGGCGCATGGCACGCCGGGCCAGATTGCCAATGATCCGGCCAGCCTGACCGGGCAGTATCTCTCCGGCACGCGCGAGATTGCGGTGCCGAAAACCCGCCGCAGCGGCAATGGAAAGAAGCTGACCGTGGTGGGGGCGACGGGGAATAACCTGAAAAATCTGACGGTTGACTTCCCCTTGGGCAAGTTTGTCTGCGTGACGGGCGTCTCTGGTGGTGGCAAATCCACCCTGACGATTGAGACGCTGTTCAAGACCGCCTCGATGCGTCTGAACGGCGCGCGGGAAACCCCGGCACCCTGCGAGACGATCAAGGGGTTTGAACACCTCGACAAGGTCATCGACATTGACCAGCGCCCCATCGGGCGCACGCCGCGATCCAACCCTGCGACCTATACCGGGGCCTTCTCGCCCATCCGCGATTGGTTTGCGGGTCTGCCCGAGGCGAAAACGCGCGGCTATCAGCCCGGTCGGTTC
>CALRPK020000218.1:0-4669 GCA_943370015.1 Paracoccus haematequi | reverse complement strand
GGCGATGGCCCCTTGTGGCTGGAGGTGGGCTTTGGCGGTGGTGAGCATCTGGTGCATATGGCCGCGCGCTATCGCGACGTCACGCTGATCGGGTGTGAGCCTTTCGTGAACGGCATCGCGATGCTGCTGGGCAAGCTGCGCGCGGCAGAGGTGGACAATGTCCATATCCACCCCGGCGATGTGCGCGACCTGTTCGACGTGCTGCCGGATGCCTGTCTGGACAAGGTGTTCCTGAATTACCCCGACCCATGGCCCAAGGCGCGGCACCACCGCCGCCGCTTTGTGACGCCGGGGTATCTGGCGCTGCTGGCGCGGGTGATGAAGCCGGGGGCAGAGTTCCGCGTGGCGACCGACATTCCCGATTACGTCCGCCAGACGCTTGAAGAAGTTCCGCCTGCTGGGTTTGATCTGATCTCGCAAACCGGGGAAGGGCAGGCGTGGGAGGATTGGATTTCCACCCGCTACGAACAAAAGGCCCTGCGCGAAGGGCGCGATCCGCATTACCTGACCTTCCGCCGTCAGGCATGAAAAAACGCCGGTCGCTGGGACCGGCGTTTTTGTCTTGTAGCGTTGGTCTTAGCCGATGGCCGCGGCTTTGACGTCCTCGTCAATGAAGGGGACGTATTGCGCGAAATTGTCGGCGAACATCGACACCAGTTTTGCGGCCTGCGCGTCATAGGCGGCCTTGTCGGCCCAAGTGGCGCGCGGGTTCAGCAGGGCGGCATCCACGCCCGGCACGGCCACCGGAACCTCAAAGCCGAAATTGGGATTGCGGCGGAATTCGCCCTGACCGAGCGAGCCATCCAGCGCCGCCGACAGCAGCGCCCGGGTGGCCTTGATCGGCATCCGCTTGCCCGTGCCGTAAGCCCCGCCCGTCCAGCCCGTGTTGACCAGCCAGCAGGTGGCACCGTGCTTGGCAATCTTTTGCTGCAACAGCTTGCCATAAACCTCAGGCCGGCGCGGCATGAAGGGGGCGCCGAAACAGGTGCTGAACGTCGGCGTCGGCTCGGTCACACCACGTTCGGTCCCTGCCACCTTGGACGTAAAGCCCGACAGGAAGTGATACATCGCCTGCGCCGGGGTCAGCCGCGCGATAGGCGGCAGCACGCCAAAGGCATCGCAGGTCAGCATGACGATGTTCTTCGGATGCCCACCAAGACCCGAGGCTGAGGCGTTGGAGATCTGCTCCAGCGGATAGGCGCAGCGGGTGTTGGCGGTCAGGCTGTCATCGTCAAAGTCCAGCACCAGCGTTTCCGGGTCAAACACCATGTTTTCCACCACGGTCCCGAAGGTATGGGTGGTGCGGTAAATCTCAGGCTCGGCTTCCGGGTTGAGGTTGATGGTCTTGGCATAGCAGCCACCTTCGAAGTTGAAGGTGCCACGGTCCGACCAGCCGTGTTCATCGTCGCCGATAAGCGTGCGGTCCGGGCTGGCGGAAAGAGTGGTTTTTCCCGTGCCCGACAGGCCAAAGAACACCGCCGTATCGACCGGATTGCCAATGGCGTGGTTGGCACTGCAATGCATTGGCATCACGCCCTTTTCGGGCAGCAGGTAGTTCAGCAAGGTGAAAACCGATTTCTTGTTTTCCCCGGCATAGGCCGTGTTGGCGATCAGGATCAGCTTGCGGTCGAAGTTCATCGTGATGATGGTCTCGGTCCGGCAGTTATGGCGAACGGGATCGGCCTTGAATGACGGGCAGTTGATGATGGTCCATTCGGGGACGAAACTGTCCAACTCCTCGCGCGCGGGGCGGCGCAGCAGGTGGCGGATGAACAGGCCATGCCATGCCAATTCGGTGACGACGCGCACATCCAGACGGTGCAGCGGATCGGCCCCGGCGTAGAGGTCCTGCACGAAGTAATCGCGCCCCTGCATATGGGCGAGCATGTCTTGATACAGACGCTCAAACCCTTCGGGCGATTGTGCGGCGTTGTTTTCCCACCAGATGGTGTTTTCCACCGACTGGGTGCGGACCACATGTTTGTCCTTGGGCGACCGACCGGTGAATTGCCCGGTGGAGACTAGGAAAGCGCCGCCAAGGCCCAGCTTGCCTTCACCGCGCTGCACCGCCGCTTCGATCAGGGCGGGCTCAAGGCCGTTGTAATAGACGTTCCCCAGACCGGTGATGCCTTGATGTGCAAGTTCATGCGCGGGATTCACGCGTCCGTTCGTCATCTGCAAGCTCCTGATACCGGCATTGCAGCCGGTGCTGTCAGTCCCAAACCGCAACCCGGGCCAAGGGGTTGCAGGCACCATGGCCGCCGGGCCGGGCGACGCGATGCCATGTCATTGCTATAACACGGGTCTGGAAAACTGGAACAGGCTGTCGTGCCACAGTTAGCGCAACCATCTTAGGTTTAGCGCAACCATTTCCTTGCACGGGCTGTAACTGCGGCATTTTGGTCAATCTTTTGATAATTTTATGGCGGTTTGGTGACGTCAGGTATCCTGATTCGCACATTCCGGTTGATTCCTCGGGCCGGAAGCCGGATCATGTCTAAAAAAGAGAATTGGGCAGTAAAGGGTGCAGGCATGGCAAGGATCGCGCTGGTCGACGATGACAGGAACATCCTGACGTCTGTCGCCATGACGCTCGAGGCCGAAGGGTTCGAGGTCGAAACTTACAACGATGGTCAGTCCGCGTTGGACGCCTTCAACCGGCGTCTGCCGGATATGGCGGTTCTTGACATCAAGATGCCGCGCATGGACGGCATGGACCTGCTGCAACGCCTGCGGCAGAAAACCACGATGCCGGTGATCTTCCTGACCTCCAAGGACGATGAGATTGACGAAGTCCTCGGTCTGCGGATGGGGGCGGATGACTATGTCAAAAAGCCCTTCTCGCAGCGCCTGCTGGTGGAACGCATCCGCGCCCTGCTGCGCCGCCAAGAGGCCATCGTGACCGGTGAGGTGGCCACCACCGAAGAAACCAAGATCATGGAGCGGGGCAATCTGCGGATGGACCCGCTGCGCCATTCGGTGACATGGAAGGGGCAGGATGTCGCCCTGACGGTGACCGAATTCATGCTGCTTCAGGCGCTGGCTCAACGCCCCGGTTTCGTGAAAAGCCGGGATCAGTTGATGGACGTGGCCTATGACGATCAGGTCTATGTCGATGACCGCACCATCGACAGCCATATCAAGCGCCTGCGCAAAAAGATGCGCACCGTCGA
The DNA here is from genome assembly GCA_943370015.1 of Paracoccus haematequi. Classification (GTDB taxonomy): domain Bacteria; phylum Pseudomonadota; class Alphaproteobacteria; order Rhodobacterales; family Rhodobacteraceae; genus Paragemmobacter; species Paragemmobacter haematequi_A. The sequence continues at coordinate 1,496 of CALRPK020000218.1, read as the reverse complement.
TACCGAGTTTTCGGCGATCGAGACGCTGTATGGCATCGGCTACCGCTATAACGAAGAATGACCGCGCTTCCCCGCATGGCCAAGGAGAACCCACCCGCCCGCAGCGGTGAATTGCTGCTGGGCGAAGATTGGGTCCAGCCCGAAAGCATGGCCGACGCCAGCCTGCGGCAGGAACAGGGACGGCGCGGCTGGCTGGCGCTGAAGGATTCCCCGCTCGCGCGCAAGATCGTGCTGTTCAACTTGCTGGCACTGGTGGTGCTGGTGGTCGGTGTTCTCTTCCTGAACCCACTGCGCGACAGTCTGGTGATCCAGCGCGAACAGGGCCTGCTGAACGAAGCGCTGCTTGTCGCCGATGTGATCGAAGCGGCGGGGGCGACAGATGCCGCCGCCATGGCCAGCACATTGGACCGGTTGGATATTGCCTCGGGCGGTGAGGTGATGGTGTTCGACCGGCAAGGGGTGATCCTTGCCGCCCGCAGCGGTGTTCCGCGCGATGGGGCGCCCTCTGAACGCAGCACGCCGATCACCGACGGGCTGGGTGCGATCTGGGCGCTGGTGTCGCGGCCTTTTGCTGGCGCAGAGCCCGCACCTGCCTATGACGCTGAAGGTCCGCTTCGCGCATTGCTGGATGAGGCGATGCAGGGCAAGACGATGGTGACCACGGGGCGCGGACCCGATGGCGCGGCGATCTTCTCCGTGGCAACCCCGGTGATGAAGGACGGGCAAATCGGAGCAGTGGTCGGGCTTGCCTCTGCTGCCGGGGAAATCGACCGGTTGGTGCGCTATGAACGCGAACAGGTCTTGCAGATGTTCCTTGTCGCGCTGGCGGTCAGCTTTGGCCTGTCGCTGGTGCTGGCCTCGACCATCGCCAATCCGCTATCCGACCTTGCCGCCGCTGCCGAATTGGGCCGCGACCGCGATGGACGAAAAACCGCGCCGGGCCGCATCCGCATCCCAGACCTTGCCGCCCGCCCGGATGAGATCGGACGTTTGTCGGTGGCGCTGCGCGGGATGGTGACGGCACTTTACGACCGCATCGACGCCAACGAACAATTCGCCGCCGATGTGGCGCATGAGATCAAGAACCCACTGGCCAGCCTGCGCTCTGCGGTCGGAACGCTGCGCTTTGCCAAGCGGGATGATCAGAAGGAAAAGCTGCTTGAGGTCATCGAACATGACGTGCGGCGGCTGGATCGGTTGGTCAGCGACATCTCCAACGCCTCGCGGCTTGACAGCGAACTGGTCAAGGAGGACGCCGAAGCGTTCAACATGATCAAGACCCTGTCGAACCTGTCCGAATATCTGGGCAAGCAGGCAGGCGAAAAAGGTGTCGAATTCATCACCGACTTCCCGTCCGATCCCGTGATCATCAACGGGCTTGAGGCGCGTTTGGCGCAAGTTTTCGTGAACCTGATCACCAATGCCATCAGCTTTTGCGAAGATGGCGATGCCGTGCGTGTCTGGGCGCGGCGGCGGGATAACCGCGTGCTGATCGT
>CALRPK020000217.1:0-4671 GCA_943370015.1 Paracoccus haematequi | reverse complement strand
AGGTCTATGAGACCTATAACATGGCCGAGTTGTGGAACCTGCCGGTCGTGTTCGTGATCGAAAACAACCAATATGCGATGGGCACCTCGGTCAAACGGTCCACCAAATCGCCGTCCCTGTGGGAACGCGGTGCGGCCTATGGCATCAAGGGCGAAGCGGTCGACGGCATGGATGTGCTGGCCGTGAAAGCTGCGGGCGAAAAGGCGGTTGCCGCCTGCCGCGCGGGCGAAGGCCCCTATATCCTTGAAATGATGACCTATCGCTATCGCGGGCATTCCATGTCGGACCCGGCGAAGTATCGCACGCGGGAAGAAGTGGAAAAGATGCGCTCTGAAAAGGACGCCATCGAGCATGTGCGCGACCTTTTGTTGACTGGTGGTCTGGCCACGGATGACGACCTGAAAGCCATCGACAAAGAGATCAAGGCGACCGTCAACGACGCTGCCGAATTCTCAAAAGAAAGCCCGGAGCCGTCGGTGGACGAGCTTTGGACCGACATCTACGCGTAAGGGGGGAAACGACCATGGCAACGCAAGTTCTGATGCCCGCGCTTTCTCCGACGATGGAGGAAGGCACGCTGGCCAAATGGCTGGTGAAAGAGGGCGATGTGGTCAAATCGGGCCAGATCATCGCCGAGATTGAGACCGACAAGGCCACGATGGAATTCGAATCCGCCGATGACGGCATTGTCGGCAAGCTGTTGGTGGCTGAAGGCACCGCCGGCGTGAAGGTGAACACCCCCATCGCCGTGCTGGTCGAGGATGGCGAATCCGCCGACGCCGCCCCTGCCCCGGCTGCCGCTGCGGCGGCACCGGTCGCTGCGGCCCCGGCTTCGGTTGCCGCTGTTGCGGCGGCCCCCGCCCCGGTTGCGGCGCAGGGCTGGCCGCATTCCGACCTGCCCGAAGGCGTGCCGACTAAGACCATGACCGTGCGCGAGGCCCTGCGTGAGGCGATGGCCGAAGAAATGCGCGCCAATCCTAATGTCTTCCTGATGGGCGAAGAGGTTGGCGAATATCAGGGGGCCTATAAGATCAGCCAAGGCCTCTTGGACGAATTTGGCCCCAAGCGCGTGGTCGATACCCCGATCACCGAGCATGGCTTTACCGGCATCGCGGTGGGCGCAAGCTGGGGTGGGTTGCAGCCCATCGTCGAATTCATGACCTTCAACTTCGCGATGCAGGCGATTGACCACATCATCAACTCGGCTGCCAAGACGCTCTATATGTCTGGCGGTCAGATGGGCTCGCCCATCGTGTTCCGGGGGGCCAATGGCGCGGCAGCACGGGTTGGCGCGCAGCATTCTCAGGATTACGCAGCCTGGTATGCGGCCATTCCGGGTCTGAAAGTGGCGATGCCCTATTCGGCGGCGGATGCGAAGGGCTTGCTCAAATCCGCGATCCGCGATCCGAACCCGGTGATCTTCCTTGAGAATGAGATCCTGTATGGGCGCTCCTTTGAGGTGCCGGTGCAAGAGGATTTCACCATCCCCTTCGGCAAAGCCTCCATCCTGCGCGCGGGCACCGATGTCACCATCGTCAGCTTCGGCATCGGTCTGACCTATGCCCTGCACGCCGCCGAGGAATTGGCAAAAGACGGCATCAGCGCCGAGGTCATCAACCTGCGGACTCTGCGCCCCATCGACTATGACACCATCCTCGCCTCGGTGATGAAGACCAACCGTTGCGTGACGGTCGAGGAAGGCTTCCCCGTCGGGTCCATCGGCAACCACCTGTCGGCCACGATCATGCAGCGCGCCTTTGACCATCTGGACGCGCCGGTGATCAACTGCACGGGCAAGGATGTGCCGATGCCCTATGCGGCGAACCTTGAAAAGCTCGCCCTGACGACGACCGCCGAAGTGGTCGCCGCCGTCAAATCTGTCTGCTACCGCTAAGGGGGGTCCAATGGCTACGCAAATCCTGATGCCCGCCCTCTCCCCCACGATGGAAGAGGGGACGCTGGCAAAATGGCTGGTGAAACAAGGCGATACCGTCAAGTCCGGCCAGATCATCGCCGAGATTGAGACCGACAAAGCGACGATGGAGTTTGAGGCCGCCGATGACGGCATCGTCGGCCAGCTGTTGATCGCCGAAGGCACTGCAGGGGTAAAGGTGAACACCCCCATCGCCGTGCTGGTGGAAGAGGGCGAATCCGCCGATGCGGCGCCAGTGGTCACGAAGGTAGCGGCGGCCCCTGCGGCTGCTGCCCCGGTGGCGGTTGCCGCCCCGACCCCGGCGGCACCCGTAGCTGCGGGTGGCACGCGGGTCTTCGCATCACCGCTCGCCCGTCGCATTGCTGCAGAAAAGGGCTTGGACCTGACCAAGGTGCAAGGCTCTGGCCCGCATGGCCGTATCGTCAAGGCCGATGTCGAAGGCGCGAAACCCGTGGCAGCAGCCCCCGTTGCGGCTGTTGCTGCAGCACCTGCGCCTGTTGCAGCGGCAGCCCCAGCGGCACTGGCAACGGGCCTGTCGACCGAGCAAGTGCTGAAAATGTACCAAGGCCGCGCCTTCACCGAAGTGGCCTTGGACGGCATGCGCCGCACCATCGCCGCCCGCCTGACCGAGGCCAAGCAGACCATCCCGCATTTCTACCTGCGGCGTGAGGTGCGTCTGGACAATCTGATGGCCTTCCGCGAGCAGCTGAACAAACAGCTTGAGGCACGCGGTGTGAAGCTGTCGGTCAATGACTTCATCATCAAGGCCTGCGCCTTGGCGCTGCAAGCCGTGCCGGATGCCAATGCAGTTTGGGCCGGGGATCGCATCCTGAAGCTGAAACCGTCAGACGTGGCGGTGGCGGTTGCCATCGAGGGCGGTCTTTTCACCCCCGTGCTGAAGGACGCCGACCAAAAGTCGCTGTCGTCCCTGTCGGCCGAGATGAAGGATCTTGCCACCCGCGCCAAGACCAAGAAGCTCGCCCCGCATGAATATCAGGGTGGCAGCTTTGCCATCTCGAACCTGGGGATGATGGGGATCGAAAACTTTGACGCCGTGATCAACCCGCCGCATGGGGCCATTCTGGCCGTGGGCGCGGGGATCAAGAAGCCGGTGGTGCTGGCCGACAACAGCATCGGTGTGGCGACGGTGATGTCGATGACCCTGTCGGTCGATCACCGCGTGATCGACGGCGCCTTGGGCGCGCAGCTGATGAAAGCCATCGTGGACAATCTGGAAAACCCGATGGCGATGCTGGCCTAAACCCAACGGCAGACATGAAAAAACGCCCGCAGGAGCGATCCTGCGGGCGTTTCCCATGGTGAAATCTCAGCTATCCGCGAAGCAGTGGTCCATCGAGACAGAGGGCGTATCGCACCCCGCCTCCCCCACGATGCGCGCGGGCACCCCCGCCACGGTCTTGCAGGGCGGCACGTCTTGCAACACCACCGACCCTGCGGCGATGCGGCTGCAATGACCGATGTGGATATTGCCCAGCACCTTGGCCCCAGCCCCGATCAGCACGCCATCACCGATCTTGGGATGACGGTCGCCATCCTCTTTCCCGGTGCCGCCCAAGGTGACGGAATGCAGCATCGAGACGTTGTCCCCGACCACCGCCGTCTCACCGATCACGATGGAATGGGCGTGGTCGATCATCAGCCCCTTACCGACCTTCGCCGCCGGGTGGATGTCGACACCGAACGCCTCAGACACCCGCATCTGCACGAAGTAAGACAGATCGCGCCGCCCCTGTTCCCAAAGCCAATGGCCGATGCGGTAGGCTTGCACCGCCTGATAACCCTTGAAGAACAGAATCGGCTGAATATAGCGATGGCAGGCAGGATCGCGGTCATAGACCGCCATCAAATCCGCCCGCGCCGCGGCCCCAAGGCTGGGATCAGCACTATAGGCCTCATCCGCGATTTCGCGCAAAATCTGCTCGCTCATTTCACCTGAGGCAAGTTTCAGCGAAAAGCGGTAAGCCAATGCCCGTTCCAGCGAGGCATGGTGCAGCAGGCTGGAATGCACCAACCCGCCCAGAAGTGGTTCCGTGCGGATCGTCTCCTGCGCTTCTTCGCGAACGCGGTTCCAGACTGGGTCAACCTGAGAGACCTTGAACTTGGTTTCGAGCATGACATCCCCGCCGCTTGCAGACTGACAGTCTAGCATATGGCGCATTGACGGGACAGGTCCAGTGATGCGGCGCGCGGCAGCCAGACACAGCCCGCCCAGCGCCTCAAGGATAACCGGGGACAGCGAGACCGGCATGCCCTGCCCGGCGGACAAACAACGCGACATCAGACTGCCGTTACCCCAGCGTGGATGGGGTTTCTTGAACCGAAGGAAATACCGGTGCGCGGCATGGGCTTCCGCCAGAATATCCTCCGCGCATATGCAGGGATGGGTCACAAGATACCCTGCCCCTGCCAGCAAATCGCCGATGTGAATCCGCCGCATGGCTTAACCGTTGATATCGATCCGCCGAAACGGTCCCGGCCCAAAGCTTTCAGAAAGCTGCGCCACGTCAAGGCTATAGGCCCCTGTCGCGCCATCCGCCGCCCGCATTTCTACCGTGTAGTCAAACTCTGGCGCGCCCAAATCCACCTGCCGCACCGCCACCCCTGCCACCGAAACGACCAGACGATACGCCTCGATCGTCTCGCCCAAAGGCACCTCCACGATGCGCCATCCGTCGCCGTCCAACCTTGTGCGTCGGATCCATCCAAAGTGATCTGTC
>CALRPK020000216.1:0-4674 GCA_943370015.1 Paracoccus haematequi | reverse complement strand
GAAAATCCCGCTCGTCATCTTCAAACCCCAGACGGTGGTTCGCCTCGACCGTATCAAACCCCTGATCTTGCAGGGAATAGGCGCGCATCTTGTTCGCAAGGCCGATCCCGCGGCCTTCTTGGTTCAGATACAGCAACACGCCCGCACCTTCCTGCCCCATCTGGGTGAGGGCGGCGTTCAATTGCGGGCCGCAATCGCATTTCAGGCTGCCCAAGACATCGCCCGTGAAACAAGCTGAATGCAGGCGCGCCAACACCGGCAAGGCACGGTCGGGCCGACCAATCTCAATCGCGTAATGTTCGGCCCCACCATCTTCGGGGCGGAAGATATGCACGCGCCCCGCATCGGATGCCACCATCGGCAGACGCGCATTCACCACAGGATGCAGCGGGGACAGACGGTCAAATTCCGGGCCGATTTCGTGCAGGGCCAACAGCGTCAGCGCCGACTCCTGCGCCAATTGCAGCGGGTGGTTCACCGCCACCAGCACAGCGGCGGGCAAAAGATGCGCCGATTTGGCGAGCCGCAGCGCCGCGCGGTGCAGGTCGGCTGGACCATCGCGCAAGGTATGCAGCGGGCCTTTCATCGGCCAGTTCAGATCCCCCGCCGGATCGGCCAAAGCCCGCAGCCATGTCAGGTCAGCCGTCGCAGGCAAGGCAATTCGCGCCACATCGCCGTCATAGGCGATGGCCTTCAGCGTTTCCGCCCGCCGCGCGGTCAGCGCCAATTCCGCCTGACCTGTCGCACGCAGGGCGGCCAGACGGTCAGCCTTCAACGCCTCAACCGCCACGACCAAGGCGGCGCAACCGGCCCCGGTCAACACCACGGGAACCCCCATCCGCAGGTCACTGCGGGCGCGGGCCAAACGCTCCACCGGGCTGGGGGCAAGGCGCGGGTTCAGGTGGGTTGCGGTCATATCGGGGTCTCCTGCCCGCATCACTTAGGCCGATGTGATGGAAAATGAAACAATTCCCCGCCCAGCGACAACTAAGCGTGAGAGATGTTTCGCCCTGCTTGTCGCAAAGGTGAGGCGGGCGCATCTGTGATCGCAAGCCCGGCGTCGGTTGTCCGGGATGTGCCGCTGTCGGAGGGTTCGCATGGCCACGCTACGGAAAATCCTGCTTGTCGATGATGATGATGACCTGCGCGAAGCGTTGAGCGAGCAGTTGGTGATGACCGAGGATTTCGATGTGTTCGAGGCCCGGACCGGCGCCGAAGGCATGGAAAAGGCCAAGCTGGGTCACTACGATCTGGTCATCCTTGATGTGGGTCTGCCGGATACCGACGGGCGTGAACTTTGCCGCCGGATGCGCAAGCAGGGTGTGAAATGCCCGGTGCTGATGCTGACGGGTCATGATTCGGACGCTGACACCATTCTGGGTCTGGATGCGGGCGCGAATGACTATGTCACCAAGCCCTTCAAGTTCCCGGTCCTGCTGGCGCGCATCCGGGCCCAGTTGCGCCAGCATGAACAATCCGAAGACGCGGTGTTCCAGCTTGGGCCCTATACCTTCAAGCCCGCGCAGAAGATGCTGGTGGATGAAAAGGAAAAGAAGATCCGCCTGACGGAAAAGGAAACCAACATCCTGAAGTTTCTGTACCGCGCGCAACAAGGGGTTGTGGCACGCGACATCCTCCTCCACGAGGTGTGGGGGTATAATGCGGGTGTGACGACCCACACGCTGGAAACCCACATCTACCGCCTGCGCCAGAAGATCGAACCCGATCCGTCGAATGCGCGGCTGTTGGTCACCGAAAGCGGCGGCTACCGGTTGGTCGCGTAAGGGTTGCGCGGGCCAAGGCTGTTGCAGCGAAGTCACGCCCGCGCAAATCCATTAAACAAAGGCTCGCCACTGGTCGTTATACAACCCACGGTCACATTGTTGGCGGATTCATATATTATCCATCAATATGTGCCAGATTGACGACATGTGGCCTCCAGTTTCCCAAGTTCCCCTTGTCGTGTCGGGGTTATGACGCGGCATCCTCCCTGTTGGACTTGGCCGGGCCTTGTGCCCGGCCTTTTTTTCATGCGCGGCAGATATTGATTTGCATCAAGGACAACCTGGCGTGGTCCTTGCAGGATAGGCTTACCTCCCTGATTGGACTGCACGCCCGGCCTTGTTGGCATCGCCCCCTTGGCCGGGCCTTTTTCTTTGTGCACCCCTTTGGAATATGACCAAGGCATCCTATCTATGCGTCACGGGGCCCGAGTCGTCCCCCGTCTTGAAAGGCGACTCTGCGACGCGGAGTATCCGATGCGCCTTGCCTTTGCCGCCCTTGCCCTCTCGCTGTCGGCGGTGCCTGCCCTTGCGCAGGACTTGCAGTTTGAACTGATAAACGAAAGCTCGATCACGCTGGCCAACCTGTTTGTCTCGCCGGTTTCGGTGGACGAATGGGGCAATGACATCATGGCTGGAACCGTGCTCGCGCCTGGCGAAAGCGGCTTGATCACCGTCCCCGGCGGGCTGAGCGTGTGTGAATTCGACATGCGCTTCGTTGCCGACAACGGGAATGAGGTGACGGGGTCCGCTGACCTTTGCGCGATGACCTCTTTCACCCTGTCGGATTGATCCACACGGCTTGAGGTCCGGCCCTGCCGCGCTTAGGGTTTGCTCCAACGCCAGCGGAGCCGGACACATGCCATTCACCCTTGCCACATGGAACATCAACTCTGTCCGCCTGCGCGAAGGGTTGGTGGCGCGGCTGATGGCCGCTGAAGGGCCGGATGTGCTGTGCCTGCAGGAATGCAAAAGCCCTGTCGACAAAATCCCGGTCGCGCTGTTCCAAAGCCTTGGCTACACCCACATGGTTGCGCGGGGACAAAAGGGCTATAACGGCGTGGCGATCCTGTCCAAGCTGCCGCTGGAGGATGCCGGGTCGATGGACTTCGCCACGCTGGGCCATGCCCGCCATGTGGCGGCGCGGCTGCCGAACGGGGTGGTGGTGCACAACTGCTACGTCCCCGCCGGCGGTGATATCCCTGACCGGGCAGAGAATGAGAAATTCGGCCAAAAGCTGGATTTCCTGACCCATATGCGGGACCATTTCTTTGCCGAAAAGCCGTTGAGAAGCATCCTTGTCGGGGATCTGAACATCGCCCCGCGTGAGGATGACGTCTGGTCGCATAAGGCGCTTTTGAAAATCGTCAGCCATACCCCGATTGAGGTCGAACATCTGGCGCAAACGCAGGACTCCGGCGGTTGGGTCGATATCACGCGGCAGGATATCCCGTCGGGCCTGCTTTATTCGTGGTGGTCCTATCGCGCGGCGGATTGGGATGCGGCGGACAAGGGGCGGCGTCTGGATCACGTCTGGGCCACGCCCGATATCGCGACTGCCGCCCATGGCAGTCGCATCCTGCGCGCCTGCCGGGGGTGGGAACAGCCGTCAGACCATGTGCCGGTCTTTGCCAGCTTTGACCTGTGACGCCCTTTCCCCTGCGCGGCGTTGCCGTTAAGCATTGACCAGACGATCAAGGAACGCCGCCTTGCTGGACTTTCTGCTTTTCAGGGATGGTGCCCGGTTCTACCGGGTCGAGGTGAGTTACAACCTGTTCGGGGAATACACAGTGCTGCGCGAATGGGGCGCACGCGGGCGGTCGGGACAGCAGGCCTTGGTCTGGTTTTCCAACCTGCGCGAGGCGTGCAAGGCCGCAGAACGCTGGCTAAAACAGGCGCAACGGCGCGGATATGCGGATTTGAGGGAAGCATGACACATCTGTGGGTCCGGGCCGAACAGCGCCCGAACGAAGAACGTGTGGGCCTGACGCCCGAAGGGGCTGCGGCACTGGTCAAGGCGGGGCTGCGCGTGACGGTCGAAGAGTCCTCGGTCCGTGCCATCCCGATTGACGGCTATCGCGGCGCGGGATGTGAGATTGCGGCGGAAAACCTCTGGCCGCAGGCTCCGTCTGACGCGATCATCTTTGGTCTCAAGGAACTGCCCGAGGATGGCACGCCCCTGACCCACCGCCACATCATGTTCGGCCATGCCTACAAGGGCCAGCCTGCGGGGCGGGAACTGCTCAAACGGTTCAAGGCCGGGGGCGGTACGCTGTACGACCTCGAATATCTGGTGAATGAGGACGGCCGCCGCGTCGCGGCCTTTGGGTATTGGGCGGGGTTCGCCGGGGCGGCGGTATCGCTGAAATGCTGGGCCGCGCAACAGCGTGGCGGGATTGCCGGTCCTGTGGCGAAGTATCCGGGCAAGGCAGCCTTGATTGCGGATCTGAACGCTGAACTGGACGGCCTGACCCGCCCCCGCGCCATTGTGATCGGCGCCTTGGGCCGTGTCGGGACCGGGGCGGCGGACCTGTGCGCGCAGATGGGGGTCGCCGTGACGAAATGGGACATGGCTGAAACCGCGTCAGGCGGGCCGTTCCCTGAGGTGCTGGAGCATGAGATTTTCCTGAATTGCATCCTCGCGCGTCCCGGCTGCCCGGTCTTTGTTCCGGCCAGTGCCAAGACCGATCCGCGCAAGCTGACAGTGATCGGGGATATCGCTTGCGATCCGACCTCGGACTTTTCTCCGATCAAGGTTTATGACCGCGCCACCGATTGGGACGCCCCTGCGCTGCGGGTGCATGACGCACCGCCCTTGGATGTGACGGCGATCGACAACTTGCCCTCCTTGCTGCCGGTCGAAAGCAGTCAGGACTACGCGGCGCAACTGCTG
>CALRPK020000215.1:0-4674 GCA_943370015.1 Paracoccus haematequi | reverse complement strand
GGGCCATGCGCGAGGCGGGCTGGTCCGCACCCCTGCTCGCGGGCACGGCGGGCGGGCTTTTGGCGACATGGGTCACCTTTGCGCCCTGCTTTGCGTGGATCTTCCTCGGCGCGCCGTTCATGGAGGGGTTGCGGTCCAACAAGGCCCTTTCGGCCGCCCTCTCAGCGGTGACAGCGGCAGTGGTGGGCGTGATCCTGAACCTTGCGCTCTGGTTCGCGGTCCATGTGATCTGGGCCGAGGTGACGCGGGTCACAGCAGGGCCGCTGTCGATGGAACTGCCGATATGGGGATCGGTTAACTGGGTCGCGGCGGGCCTGTCAGCGCTGGCCCTGATTGCGGTGTTCCGGCTGAAACTGGGCATGGTCACTGTTCTGGGCGGGGCGGCGGCGCTGGGGTTGGGGCTGCATTTGGCGGGGTTGGTCTAAAACCGCCCAAACCCCGTCAGCGCGCAGCCTGTTTCAGTTGACGCGCCTCAACCAAAGCGCCGCGATGTCCCACGACACAGGCCGCCACGCGCTGTGCGGTCTGGATCGCCTGCATGGGCGATGCACCACAAAGCATAGCAGCCATGAAACCCCCGTTGAAGCTGTCTCCCGCGCCCGTGGTATCGATAACTTGCGTGGAAGGGGTGACGGGACTGGTGCCACCGCCTGCGGGGTCAGCAAAAAGCGTGGGCCGCGTGCCGTCCTTGACGACGACGGTCACAGCACCCAAGGCCAGATACCGCGCGAGGGTTGCAGCGGCATCCCGGTCGCCGAAGGCCATCGCCTCATCCTCATGGGTGGGCAGCAGGATGTCGGCGATCCCCGCCGCAGCCGTCACGGTGGCGCGGGCTGTTGCCGCATCTTCCCACAGGCGGGGGCGAATATTGGGATCGAAGGCCAGACGAAACTCCCGCATTCCGCGCTGTCCCAAAGACTGGAACAATCGCAGGCGGTCGGCGGGCGGCAAGATGGCCAAAGTGATGCCAGAGAGATAAACGAGGTCAGCCCCCAGCAAGGCGCGCTGCAAGGCATCCGCATCCGCCGCCAACTGCCGCGCGGCGCTGTTGGACCGCCAATAGGAAAAGCTTCGCTCTCCTTCCGTGTCGGTCTGGATGGTGTAAAGACCGACAGTGCGATCCGGGTCGCGCTGGACATGCCCTGTGCCAATGCCAGCATCATCCAGCATTGCCAGCATCGCGTCCGACAGGGCATCGGTTCCGATCCGGGTCAGATAGTCCACCTGCGCCGTCGCAGGCAGCAGCGCGCGCAAGGCCCATGCCACGTTCAGGCTATCCCCGGCGAAGCCCTGTTGCCAGAGACCGTCATCGCGGCGGAAAAACTCTACCATGCATTCGCCGATGCAAAGGACGCGCATCACAAAGGCCTTTATCCCGCCACCAGATGCCCGCCCCCAATGTCGCGCAACACAACGCGGTCGGGGCCGCTGCCGATGGGGTGCACCGGGCTGGGGATGTCGCCGCCGAGCCGGGCTGCGGGCGCGCGGCGGTGGGTGGGGTCGGGGACGGGGACCGCCTCGATCAGGCGTTGGGTGTAGGGATGCTGCGGGTTGCCAAAGACCTGCGCGCGGCGGCCCATTTCGACGATCTGGCCCAGATACATCACCGCCACCCGGTCCGAGATGCTGTCCACAACCGCCATATCATGGCTGATGAACAAAAAGGCCACGCCCATATCGTCCTGCAATTCTTTCAGCAGCGCCAAGACTCGCGCCTGCACGCTGACATCCAGCGCCGACACGCTTTCATCCGCGATGATCAGGTCCGGTTTCAGCGCCAAGGCGCGGGCGATGCAGATGCGTTGGCGCTGGCCGCCGGAAAACTCATGCGGGTAGCGGTCGAGTTGATCCTGCGACAGACCCACCCGGCGCATCAACTCTGCCGCCGCCGCGCGGCGGTCATTGGCGGTGCCGATGTTGTGGATCAACAGGGGTTCGGCGATCAGGTCACCCACCCGCATGCGCGGGTCCAGCGCGGCCATCGGGTCTTGGAACACCATCTGGGCCTTGCGGCGCAGCGACTTGGGCGCATCGTGGCCAAGGGGGGAGAGGGTCTGACCGCCAATCTCAATCCTGCCCTGATGCGGCACCAGACCGACCATCGCCTTGGCGATGGTGGATTTGCCGCAGCCGGATTCGCCCACAAGCGCAAAGGTCTCGCCTTTGCGAATGTCAAAACTGACATGCTCGACCGCGTGCACTTGCGCTGTGGTGCGGCCCAGCATCCCGCCCTTGATCGGAAAGCGCACGACCACATCCGACAGCACGGCCACGGCGTCAGAGGGCGGACTTTCGGCAACCGCCCCCCGCTGCCCTATGCGCGGCACGGCGGCGAGCAGATCACGGGTGTAGGCAGCACTCGGTTTGGTGAAAAGGTCCGTCACCCGCGCCTCTTCGACCATGCGGCCGGATTTCATCACGATCACCCGGTCGGCCATTTCGGCGACCACGCCCATGTCATGGGTGATCAGGATGATCGCGGTGCCAAGGTCGCGTTGCAGATCGCGCAGCAGGTCCAAGACCTCTCGCTGCACGGTGACATCCAAGGCGGTGGTAGGTTCATCGGCAATCAGCACCTCTGGCCGCATCGCCAAGGCCATGGCGATCATGACCCGTTGGCGCATGCCGCCGGACAGTTCATGCGGGAATTGCAGCATCCGCCGTTCGGGCTGCGACAGGCGCACGGCGGTGAGGGCCTGCAAGGCCCGCGACCGCGCCTCGGCCCGGCTGACGTCTTGGTGGGCGCGGATCGCCTCGGCCAGTTGCATACCGACGGTCAGGACCGGGTTCAAACTGGTCATCGGTTCTTGAAAGATCATCGCCACCCGGTCGCCGCGCACGCGGCGTAAGGCGGACTCGGGCAAGGCGGTCAGGTCGGTCGCGCCAAGCAGCACCCGCCCCGCCGTCACCCGCACCGCAGGGGGCGGCAACAGGCCCATGATGGCAAGTGAGGTGATGGATTTCCCGGACCCGCTTTCCCCGGCAATCGCCAAGGTCTCACCCCGGTGCAAGGTGAAGGACAGGTCCTCCACCAAGGGGCGCAGGCCGATTTCGGTGCGGACCGAAACGGTCAGCCCTTGCACGGTCAAAACCGGCGCGGTATCCGGGGCCAGATCGGCCCCGGACAGGGTTTGCAGCGCTGCGGTCATTCGAAAACGCAGCGCGGGAAGTAGAAGCTGACCACCCAGTTCGGCATATCCACAATCTCGGATATCCGCAGATCGCCGCAGGTGGAGACCAGCATATAGGCATCCACCGCCGCCATCCCGCGCGAGGCGCAGAGGAAGTCGATCATATTGGCCACCGCGTCACGGCTCGCGCTCATGAGGTCAGGACCGATGCCGGTCGTCACCTCATAGCCCTGGGCGTCCAGATGGCGCGTCACCGGCCCCGGCGTGGTGAAGCGCGGGGTTTTCAGGTTCGCGCCCTTGACCAGATCCAGCGTCAGGACAACGTCCATCGGGCTTTCGATGGCCGTCCCACAAACCTCACCATCCCCCTGCGCGGCATGGGTGTCGCCGACGCTGAACAGCGCCCCCGCCACCTCGACCGGCAAATAAAGCGTGGTGCCTGCGTTCAGGTCACGGATGTCGAGGTTTCCCCCCACCCGGCGCGGTGGCACGACGGAATGCAGCCCCGGTTCGGCCAGCGCATTGCCGATGGTCCCGGCAAAGGGTTTCAGCGGCACGCGGGCCACGTCGGACCACACCGCCGGTTCCATCGTGGCGGGATCGTATTTCCACACCTTCAGCGCCGGTTCGGTGAACTGGTCGGCCAAAAGGCCAAAGCCGGGGATATTCGCCGTCCAGCCAAAGCCCGCCCCATCAAAGGCGCGCGGGGCAAAGCTTTCGATGGTGACCTTGACCGCATCGCCGGGTTCCGCGCCTTCGATGTAGATCGGGCCCGAGACTGGGTTGATCTTGCCGAAGTCCAGATTGACCACATCGGCCACCGTAGACGACGGGCCAAGTTGGCCCGCCGAGGAATCGTTGCAGTGAAACAGGATCGTCGATCCCGGCTCGGCGCGCACCACCGGGGCAAAGGAGTTATCCCAGCCGAAGTGATGCTGCGCGCCGTGGATGGTGTAGTTGCAGGCCTTGCACATGTTACTTCACGAAAACGTAGTCATAGTTGACCGGGATCGAGACCGGATCGACATAGAGCGCGTCATCGCCGCCCATGCGTTCGGATTTCATGGTGTAGCGTTCTTCGTTGAACACCGGCACCCATGGGGCTTGGTCCATCACGCCCTGATACACCTCAGACCATAGCGCCAGACGGGCCGGATCGGCGGGATCGCTGACGCTGTCGGCTTCGGTTGCTTTGGCGTCCAAGGCCGGATCGCAGAACTTGGACCAGTTCCAGCCGCCCTCAACCGCGCCCGCGCAGCCGAGGATCGGGCCGTAGAAGTTGGACGGATCGGGGAAGTCCGCGATCCAGCCCATGCCGCCGGACCAGATCATCGGCGCGGTGCCTGCGCCGCCCGCCTCGATCACGTTGGCTTGGGCGAGTGACTGGATGTTGGCCTTCACGCCAATCGCCGCCAGATCCTGCTGGATCGCCTGCGCGATACGCGGATTCGGGTCGGTGTTCATGACGTAAAGGTCCGTCTCAAACCCATCAGCCAGACCTGCATCAGCGAGCAGTTTCTTGGCGCCTTCGACGTCAAGGGCA
>CALRPK020000214.1:0-4680 GCA_943370015.1 Paracoccus haematequi | reverse complement strand
CGCGGTCGAGGATGTGGCGACCTATGCGTGGGAAAATGACGACAAGCTGGTGGCCTTCATCACCCTGCGCGACCAAGCCCCCGGCACGCTTGAGGTGCGGGTGCCGGGTCTGGCCAAGGGGGCCTATCATTCGGTCTGGGCGGAGTCCCTGACGGACGATATCCCACAAGATTGGATGACCCGCTTTGGCATCCCCGACAGGCCCGATGTGGACGAAGAGCCTGAATCGCACAGCTACGCGCTGGGCTTGCGGGAAGCGGTCAGTGTCAGTCGGGAAGGTGGATTTCTGAAGCTGACCACAACCCATGAGGATCAGGTGATCCGGCTGGTCTTTGCCAAGACCGACATAGGCGCGCGTGACATCGCCGAATGGGCCGATGGCACGCCGCTGTCGCTGTTGCGCGAAACCGGTGAACCGGTGGTGCCCGACCTCGTCCCTGAACCCGCCCCCGAAACGCCATCAGACCCCACGCCGCCACCTGTCGCCGCAGTCCCCCCGACGACGGGATTTGTGGTGCCGCAAGACAGCCAACCCGATGAGGCAGAACCAGAGCCCGAGCCACAAGACGCGACGGACAGTGATTTTTCCTCCATTCTGGGCGGGGCGGTCTTTGCCTTGGGCTTGTTGCTCTTTGCGGTCTGAACGGGTCAGCCCCAAGGTTGCAGCAACGGGGACAGCAGCGGATTGGGAAAGCGGCGGTCGCGGGTGACGGCGTAAAAGGTTTCGCGCATGCCGTCCAGCCGCCCGGCCTCGACCAACAGACCGGCGGCGAGTTCGTCTTGCACCACGATTGTGGGCAGCACCGCCACCCCGGCATCTTCGCGCGCCAAAAGACGCAGCATCGCCATGTCGTCGGCCTCGGCGGCGATCATCGGCAGGATGCCCGCCCGCGCCACCAGCGCGTCAAAGGCGGCGCGCAGGGCCGTTCCGGGACCGGGCAGCACCAGCGGCAGATCGGCCAGCACCTGATCCACCGGGCGGGCATTGGGGCCAAGCCGCGCGGGCGTGCCCACCAGTGACACGGGCTGTTCGGCCAGACGGTGCACCAGCCAAGGGCTATCCGA
Source organism: Paracoccus haematequi (assembly GCA_943370015.1). GTDB lineage: Bacteria > Pseudomonadota > Alphaproteobacteria > Rhodobacterales > Rhodobacteraceae > Paragemmobacter > Paragemmobacter haematequi_A. The sequence continues at coordinate 3,615 of CALRPK020000214.1, read as the reverse complement.
CTCGCGCGCAGGGGGCAGGTTCGTCAACACCACATCCAGCGCCAAGGCGTCCAGCGCGCGCAGCAACTCTGCCTGTGATCCAGACTGGATCACCACATCCACATCCGCCCGCCCGATCATCGGGCGCAGAAACTGCATCTGAAAGTTGCGCGACAAGGTGGCCAGCGCGCCGACCCGCAGCGCGCGACGGCTGCGCCCCACCTCGCGCAGGGTGGCGGTCAGATCATCGGCGGTGCGAAAGATCGCCTCGGCATGGTCCAGCGCGATGCGCCCGGCCTCGGTCATCACCAAGCCACGCCCGCGCCGTTCGAACAGATCATGGCCAAGAACAGCCTCCAACGCCTTGATTTGCGTGGACAAAGCCGATTGCGACAGGTTCAGCCGCCGCGCGGCCCCGGTCAGGGTGCCATCGGTCGCCACAGCGCGAAACAGGCGAAGGTGATGCAGGTTCAAGGGATGCATGGTTCTACCAGACAGAACGATTAAGCCGAAAATATGTAATTTTATGAAATCAGGTCAACCGCTATCTGGTCCAGCACCCGCTTTGTCACGCCACCCGCTTTGTCAGGCCCCCCTTCGTCACGCCAAGGAGACCGAGATGCCTTTGCCCCCGCTGTCCCTGCTCGCCCCGCTTTTGCTGTTGGCCGTGGCCGCCCTTGCCCTGATGCGCCCGCATCGCCGCCCCAAAGCCCTGCCTGCCTTGGCCGAAGCGGCGAGCATCGCGACCTTGGCCTTGGCGCTGTTGTCGCTGGCCCAACTGCTGCTGAACGGCCCGCAGGCCGTGGCCATCGGTGAGGGCGCGCTGACGCTGGTGCTGCGGTTGGATGCCATCAGTGCCACGATGGTGCTGCTGGTGGCCTTTGTCGGCTGGGTCGTGGTGCGCTATTCCCGGCGCTATCTGGACGGTGAGGCACGCGAGGGGGCCTTTCACGGCCTGATGCTGGCGGCGCTGGCATCCGTGCTGGTGTTGGTGCAATCGGGCAGCCTTGCCGTGTTGGTGCTGGCCTTTGCCGCTGTCGGGCTTGTCCTGCGGCACCTGTTGCTCTTCTACCCCGACCGGCCCGAGGCACGGCGCGCGGCGGCGAAGTTCACCCTTGTCTGGGGCGCGGCGGATGTGGCGCTTTTGATCGCCTCAAGCTTGCTTTGGGTGTCCTTTGGCACCGCCGATCTGGCGGCCTTGGGTCAGGCGGCGCAGGGGGCTGACTCCTTGGCGGGCGGCTTTGCCGTGGCGCTGATCGTGTTGGCGGCAGCGCTGAAAACCGCGGCCTTCCCCCTGCATGGCTGGCTGACCGAGGTGATGGAAGCCCCGACGCCCGTCTCTGCCCTGCTGCACGCCGGGATCATCAACGGCGGTGGCTTTCTGCTGATCCGCATGGCCGAGGTGGTTCAGACCAGCGCAGGCGCAATGGCCGCCTTGGTGATGTTGGGTGGCTTTACCGCCATCTTCGGTGCGGCGGTGATGCTGACGCAAAGTGCCGTCAAGACGGCGCTGGCATGGTCCACCGTGGCGCAGATGGGTTTCATGCTGCTGCAATGCGGGCTGGGGCTTTGGGCGCTGGCACTGCTGCATATCGTGGCCCATTCGCTGTACAAGGCGCATGCCTTCCTGTCGGCCGGGGGCGCCGTGGCCGCCGTGGCAGCGGTGCGGCGGCCGGGGCCGGTGGCGGTGCCGGATTTTGCGGCGGTGGCGCGGGCTTTCGGTCTGGCGATGTTGCTTTATGCGGTGGTGGCGCTGGGCTTTGGCCTGCTCGTCGGGCCGAAGTCGGTGCAGGCGCTGGCGCTGGGTGTGATCCTGATCTTCGGGGTGGCCTATCTGGTGGCCCAAGGTCTGGCCGATGCCGCCCCGCGTGCCCTTACGCAGCGCACCGCCGTCGCCTCTTTGACCGCTGCCGTCGCCTACTTCGGCTTTCAGGTCATCGCCGGGGCGCTCTGGGGGCCGTATCTGCCCGCAGTCCCGGTGCCCGGCGCGCTGGAATGGGCGCTGGTGGTGCTGGCGCTGATCTCCTTCGGTCTTGTCGCGGTGGCACAGGCGCTGTTCCCGCTTTGGGCACATCACCCCGCCACTGCCGCGCTGCGGGTGCATCTGGCCAATGGCCTTTATCTGAACGCGCTGCTGGACCGGATGATCGGCGGATTCACCGCCACCCCGAAATCCTGACCCCGAACCCCTGATCCTTGATGCTAGGAGGACGACCGATGTTCCTGAAACATATCCAGATCGCGCCGGACCGGGTCTCGCATCTGCTGCGCGGTGCGGAACATGCTGCCCGCGCCATCCCTCCCGCCTTTCCGCTGAGCGCGACCGTCGCGGTGAATCCGTTCCTTGGTCAGACGGATGAGGATCTGGCCACTGCCAGCGCGCGGATGGCACGGGTGGCGGGGCTGCATCTGACGCTGCCGCGTGCCGCCTATGCCGCCAAGATCGAAGCGGAGGAAATCACAGATGATGATCTTGCCGCCGCACTGATCGCCTGCCCGTCGGGGCTGAAGCCCTTTGACCTTGCCATCCTGAAGGCGCGGATGCGGGTGGAAACGCCGCAGCCACTTGCGCTGCCGACCGTCGCTGATCTGGCGGCGGTGGACACTGGGCAGGACTGGCCCGCCACCATCGCGCGGTGCCTTGGTCTTTGGGCGGCGGGGCATTTCGACCTTGGCCAAGCGCTCTGGACACCCGCGCCGGGGCGGGGGGCCTATGCCGCGTGGCGCGATTGGGCGACGCATGACCTGACGCCGGAAATCGCGGGTCTGCGTGGCTTCTGCGCCCATGTTGCCGCCGCCCCTGACAGTGCCGAACGCGCCATCCTGCGCGCCGCCGAACGGTTGGGCGTGACCGAGGGCGCCGCCGCCACCGTGTTCCACCGGCTGCTGGTGGATATCGGCGGCTGGGCGCAGCACGCGCGCTGGCTGCTGTGGCAGGCCGAGTTGCAGGGCACCTCGGACGCCACGCTGACCGACCTGCTCGCGATCCGGCTGATCTGGGAAGAGGCGCTCCTGGACCACGCCCCCGATGTCGCGCGTGAATGGGCAGAGGTGGTCGAAGAGCACAGCCTTCCCGTTGCGGCCACCCCGGACACCGTTCTGGACGCGATCTTGCAGGATGCGGCGGAACGTGCCGGGCAACGGGCCTTGGCAGCGCGGTTGACCGGACCCCGGTCAGCGCCCGCGCGGCCTGCGCTGCAAGCGGCCTTTTGCATCGACGTCCGGTCCGAAGTGTTCCGCCGCGCCTTGGAATCGGTGGACCCCGGCATCGCAACACTTGGCTTTGCGGGCTTTTTCGGCCTGCCTGTCGCCCATCGGCCCCATGGCACGGATGAGGGGGCCGCCCATCTGCCGGTCTTGCTGAAACCCGCCCTGACCGCGCATTCCCATGCCGCGGCCCCGGTAGAAGAGGCCGCCCGCATCGCCGCCCGCACGACGCGGGCTTGGGGGCGGTTCCGGCAGGCGGCGGTATCCTCTTTCGCCTTTGTCGAGGCGGCAGGGCCGGTTTACGGCTGGAAGCTGCTGAAATCCTCGCTCGGTCTGGCCGATAAGCCAGAGGCCGATCCCGCGCCGCAATTCGACACCCCGCTGAGTGCCGAGGCGAAGGCGCAAACCGCTGCTGCCGTCTTGCGGGCG
>CALRPK020000213.1:0-4681 GCA_943370015.1 Paracoccus haematequi | reverse complement strand
CGATCGGCGGTGGATTGATAGCCCGCAGCCTCCATCCCGGCCTTGATCGTGTGCAGGGTCTCCCAGACGCTGAACATATGGCTGTAGGTGGACACATCCGCCGCATCGGTCACCGACGCGCCGTTGTCATCCACACCGACGGCGGCGCGATAGGCGGTTTCAGCCTCCGACTGGCCATCCTGTTTGACGCGGTTCATCGCCTCCCAGAAATACGTCCCTTCAAGGAACTCCAACCCCGGCGAGGCGGTATCGACGGCCTCAAGCGAGTCGATAAAGCCGAAAATCTGCGGCCGCGCGCCAGAGCCGTAGAAATCGCCCAACTCTTTCACAAAGGTCAGCACGGCAGGGCCGACCATGACGTGGTAAAGCACCTCGGTCTCGGCGGGGATTTGCGGCAGATAGCGGGTGAAGGTGGTCTCCGTCGGCGGGCTGGCGATCTGGGCGATGACCTCACCGCCTTGGGCCTTGATCGCCTCGGTAAAGAAATCGCGGTGATCGTAGCCGAAGGCGTAGTCGGGATAGACCATCGTGACCTTTTTGCCCAAGTTCGCCGCCACCCACGGGGCCATCGACGACACTTGCGACCGCACATCGGTGATGCCGGGTTGCAGCGTCCAGCGGTTCAGCATGCCGGACGCGACGTGATAGCCTTCGGAGCAGACGAGGTAAGGGATCTTCAACTCCCCTGCACGTGGGGCGGACCCGATGACCACATGGGAAAACAGCGGCCCAAAGATCAGATCGCAGCCGTCATTGGCCAGCTTTTCCACCACCTCTGCGCCGCGCTTGGGGTCGGTCGCGTCATCCTCGAACAGGATTTCCACCGGGCGGCCATTGATGCCGCCGCCATCGTTGACGACCTTCAGCGCGGCTTGCGCGGTGCGTTCATACCAGCGGCCATAGGCGGCCCCGATCCCGGTGCGGTGCAGTTGGAACCCCAGTTTGATGGGTGCAGAGGTCTGCGCCCAAGTATAGCCGGGGAAGGCCGAGGCCACGATGCCGGCCCCCATCCCCTTGAGGACCGAGCGACGGCTCGGGACGAGCAGTTCTTTCTTCATGGTCTTCTCTCCGCTGCTGATCGGGTCCGTCTTTGTGCGGCCCCTTGGTTGAAACTTGTTGGTGTGCATCCGAATTTTCCTGTCATTTCAGGCACTTCGCGCGGTGGACAATAGCCACAACCCCAAGGTTGTGTAACCCACCATCAAAAGCGTCAGGGGCAGATGCGCCTTTGCCGGGGCGTTTCCCGCCAGCTTGAGGCTGAGGTAAACCGCCAAGAGATGCGCCAGCAGGATCGCCGCAAACTGCGCGGCATAGATCAGGGGCATGGTCCCGGCGTCGGTCAGGAACCCGAAAGAGACGAAGAATTCCGAAAGGCCAAGGATGCTGTCCCCCCGGAACAGCGGATCATTCAGCGCCGCAAGGGTGAATTGCCCGGCGGTCAGCAGGGTGACCAGATTATGCGCGGCATGGTATCCGGCGGCGATGGCCAGAAAGGACAGCATGATCGGCCCCGTGGCAAAGCGCCCGCCGAACCATTGCCCCAGCCGGATCGCGCCAAGGATCGTCCCCGCCGTCAGCGCCCAAGCGAGGATCAGCCCCAGCGAGTTGTCCCACATCACCCCCGACCGTCCCGTGGGTTCCAGCGGGTTTTCCCCGATGATCGCCTGCCACCAAAACGTCTCGGCCAGCCCGTCAAAGGTCAACGCCGCCAAGGCCATCGTGACCAGCGCGATTTCACTGCGGCTGAGCGCCTGCATCCGCAGCACCTGCGCGCCCGGCCAGCCCAGCATCAACCGCGCCTTTGGGGGGGTGATCTCTAGCCAAAGCGGCGAGACGCGCGACAGCCAGCCCATGAGGACGGTCAGAAACTCACCCTTTTGCAGCCAATCCTCGCCCTCCAGCACGGCAAGGGCAAAGATCACCACCCAATAGGCGGCGGCGGCCGTGGCCAGCACAAAGGGATCATCCGGTGCCATTGAGATGATCTGAAACCAGACAAACCCGCCATAGCCCAGAACAGCGGGCAGATGGCCAAGGCGCGAAAGGCCAATGGTCCCGGTCCGGTTCAGCAGAGTCCGCGCAATCCGCACGGGCCCTGTCCAAGGGTTCAGGGGCCGCCACAGATTGCCCAAAAGCATCGACCCAAGCGGAAGCGCGATCCAGACCCCGGTCCAGAACACCAGCGTCATCAGATTGTGCATCGGGTCCCGCGCGCCCAGCCAACCCACGGCCAGTAGGCCAAGGAAGCACAAGAAGGCGATATAAGAGGTCAGCGTTTCCGGCAAAAGAACGCGCCGTTCCCACAGCAAGCGCGGCTGCGGGTCCGGTAGACGATCCGCCGCCGCACCGAAAAGCGCGGTCAGCAACACGGTCAGCGCCGCCCCGGCCATATACCAACCCGTCGGCAGGGTCAGGATGATCGACGGCGGCAGGGCACAGGCGAAAGCGACAGAGGGCAGAAAGACAACCACAGGCACCGCCCCAAGGATTTTTGAAAATCCTTGGCAAATTCCTTGTAAGGAATTTGGGCGGTGCGGTTGGATCATCTCAGCCCATCCTCGCCCTTCACTTGCCAGACTTCGAGTCCGCCCATCCGGCTGTGCACCCGTCCCCCGCGCGCCATGGCCAAGACCAGCGCCATCTCATTCGCTTTCGGCGCGTCCTCTATCCGCACGGTGACGACGTCAAAGCGGGAGCGCACATAGGCGGCGTTCAGATGGCCAAGCGGGACGTCCAAGGTGGAGCCCATGCCGCCCACCTTCATCGCCGATGGCACGATGGCCCGACATTCGCCCAAGCGGTCTCGCATGCCGTAGCCGCCTGCGACATGCCACAGGGCACCGTGTTCGGACTCGCCGCCTTCGCCCACGATGGCGCCTTTGCCATAGGCATCAATGCCCTCGCGCCCGCCCAAGGCCGCGACCAGACGGTCGGTCAATTGCAGGGCGAGGGGTTTGAGGTCCTCCATCGCGGGCTGCAAATCCCGCTCATAGCGTCCGGCGAAGGGATTGCCCACCACGGCGATAATCGCGCCGCGCAGGGCGGGCGGGTTGGCGAGGGGGCCACCTTCATGGTGGATTTCCTCGATCTGCGTGGTGATGCGGCGGAGGGGGAAGTCAGGCAAGTTCAGGCTCCTTCAGGCGCAGGGTGCCAAGGGTTCGCAGCGCAGGGTGCAGGAAAATCAGCGCCCCGTCGATCAGGCCGCGCGATAGCGCCGCTTGCCCTGTGGCTGCGCCGCGGTCTACGGCGGTCTGGGCCTCTTGCGGGGACAGGGGGGCGACAGCGGTGGTGACAAGGCGGGGGCCAAGGTCACTGTCAGCTTGCAGGTCACAGGCGGGGCGGCGGGTGATGGCGGGATGGCCGGGCAGGTCCACAGCATTGGCGACGATGGTCGCTGCCGCATCGGCTTCAGCCGCTGTTTTGGCAAGAATAGTGACTGAATCCGCGATGCCCAAAGACCAGCTTCTCCCCCGCCAGCCGGATGTGGCGATGCCGCGCACGCGGTCCTCGGAGCGGATTGTGACGCTGCCGCCTGCGCCCGCGATGGCGCAGGTCAGGCTTTCACCCGTGCCCAGATGCAACGCGATGTCGCCGCCGTTGTTGGCATAGGCGCGGGTGATGCCGGGACGGACAAAGGCGTGCAGGATCGTGTCGGCGACGGCCCCGGCAACAGCGGCCATCGGGGTGATGAACTTGGGGCGATAGGGGGCGACGGCTTCGGCCATCAGGCGGGCTGTGGGGCCTGTCACAGGGGTGTCCGGGGATCGCAAAGCAGGCAATTCAGACACCAATTCCGCAAGAAGAGTGTCGAATCTGCCCACCGCCGCCGCATATCCCGCCTTGAGTGCCCGCGCATCGCCCCAGCCTTGCAGGATCAGGTCAATCGGCCCGTGGTGCAGGTGCAACCGCCCGTCTGTCAGCCATGTCGCCTGCGCGCCGCTCATCCCTGCCCCCTTGGGTGGAGTTTCGCGGCAGTGGGGTATTCGCCGCCCTTTTGCAGGATGTCGGGCAGGGAGCGGATCGCGTCACCATGCCCACCAAGGCGCAGATAGGCATCGCGCGGCAGAGTGAATTCCAACGGGGCCACGAGGGCAGGTGTCGGCACATAGCCGAAACTGCCCGGCGGCAGATCCAGCACATCGACCATGAAGGTGATCCCACCCCCCGGCCAGACATAGCAGTCGGCCCCGCCGCAGGTCAGCCGAGTCTCCCGCCCCTGCACGGACCGTGTCAGCCTGACAGGGTTTTTCGTCACCCCTGCCCGCAGACTGCCCCCCGCGCCGCCCATAAAGAGCACGGTGCAAAGCGAGGGTTCGCAGTTTTCGTCGATCAATTTGACGGAGGGTTCCAATTCCGGGGGAAGCGGCTGCTTTTGCGGGGTTAGAGACGCATCGAGGATGTAATACCCGTATTCCTCGCCAGTCGTGGACACCATCAACAGGCGCAATCCGGGCCGCGCGCCCTTGGCCGCGTTCCAAGGGCCGAGGATGTCGAGCGGGTCACTCAACTTCGTCCCGCCCCAGCCAAGACCGGGTTCCGAGACGCGGAAATAGCGGCCTGGGGTGGAGCGATGGCCTTTGATGCGGATGCCGGTGGCGGGCCAGCCGATCACCTTGCCCGCCTGATGTTCGCTGACAACGCCAGTGATGTGGTCATCGACGACGACCACCTCATCCACCAA
>CALRPK020000212.1:0-4688 GCA_943370015.1 Paracoccus haematequi | reverse complement strand
CCAGAGGCCGGGCGCAGGATGCCCAACAGCGCGCGCAAAAGCGTGGACTTGCCAGAGCCGTTGGGGCCAAGGATTGTCACGATTTCCGCGCGCTGGATGGCGAGGGAGACATTGGTCAGCACCTCTTGCCCGTCCATGCAGATGGTCAGGTTTTCGGCTGTGATCAGCGGGGCCACGGCGGGGCGCAGGGGGGCGTTCATGCGGCCTCCGCGCAGGCGGGGCAGAGACCCAAAGCCTCAACCGTGCTGCGTTCGATGGTGAATCCGATGGCGGCGGCGGCGCTGTCGAGCGCGTCACGCACCGGGGCGGCGGGGGCCTCGGCCACATGGTTGCAGGCGCGGCAAATCAGGAAGGCGGGGGCATGGGCTTCACCGGGGTGCATGCAGGCGGCAAAGGCGTTCAGGCGGGCGATGCGATGGGCAAGACCTTGATCCACCAGAAACTCCAGCGCGCGATAGGCGACGGGGGGTTGGTTGCCAAAGCCTTCGGCGGCAAGGCGTTGCAGCACGTCATAGGCCCCCATGGCGCGATGGCCTTCCAGCAGGATTTCCAAGACGCGGCGGCGCACGGGGGTCAACCGCGCGCCTTGGGCCTTGGCCATATCTGTGGCGCGGGTCAGCACATCGCCCGCGCAATGGGCATGGTCATGCCGCGCGAAGGCAAGGTCAGGTGCGGCGCAGCCCGGACAGTCGGCGTGATCATGCGGCATGGGTGGCCCCTTGACATGTTATCATATTACACTGATATCACCCCAAAGCCGGACCGGAAAGGGTGAATCGATGCGTTATATCATATCGCTTGTGCTGGCCAGCCTAGCCTTGCCGTCTTGGGCTGAGGTGCCGAAGGTCATGACCGATATCCCGCCGGTGCATGCCTTGGTGTCGCAGGTGATGGGCGATCTGGGCACGCCGGAACTGCTGCTGGAGCGGGGCGCGAGTGAGCATGATTTCCAACTGCGTCCCAGTCAGGCGGCAGCTTTGGCCGATGCGGGACTGGTGGTCTGGATCGGGCCGGATTTGACCCCGTGGCTGGATCGCGCGCTGGAGGGATTGGGCGAAGGCGCACAATTGCCGCTTCTGGCGGTGCCGGGGACCGCGACGCTGGCCTTTGCGGAGGGCGGCGAGCATATGGAGGGCGATGGGCATGCGGACCACGGCCATGAAGAGTCGCACGACCATTCTGGCACCGATCCGCACGCTTGGCTTGATCCGGCAAACGCCAAGGTCTGGCTTGGGGCCATCGCAGCGGAACTGGGCCGGATAGACCCTGACAATGCCACGACCTATGCCGCCAATGCCGCCAAGGCGGTGGTCGCAGTTGACCAGTTGGATGCCGACCTGACCCAGCGCTTTGCCGCGCTGAAGGATCGGCCCGTGGTGGTGTTCCATGATGCCTATGGCTATTTGGCGGATCGCTACGGGTTGTCGATCTTTGGTTCTATCGCCTTGGGCGATGCCACGGCCCCCGGCGCGGCGCGGTTGAGCGATTTGCGCGATGCGACAGCGGGCGGCGCGGTTTTGTGTGTTTTCCCTGAGGCACAGCATGATCCGAAACTGGCCGAACAACTGGCCGAAGGCAGCGGTGCGCGGCTTGGGCCGGCGCTCGACCCGAACGGATCGACGCTGGAACCGGGGCCGGGGCTTTATGCCGCGCTGCTGACGGGCCTTGCCACAGCCATGACCGACTGCGCGGCACCCTGATCCAGTCCTGATCGGACCAGAAGACGCCTTGACCCCCGCCGCGCGGCGCGCGACCAATGGCGCGCCGCCGGGGACAAGGGTGCGGCGCTGGTGGAGAGTTTGATCATGGCACAGATCGGGATTGCCCCGTTCGGGCGGACAGAGGCTGGGGCTGCGGTCTCACGGATCACGCTGGGCAGCGGGCGGCTGACCGTGTCGATCCTGACCTATGGGTCGATCCTGCAATCCGTGCGGCTGGACGGGGTGGGGCATGACCTTACGCTGGGATCGGACCGGCTGGAGGATTACGAAGGCCCGATGCAGTACCATGGGGCCTTGGTCGGGCCGGTCGCCAATCGCATCAACGGCGCGCGGGCGGTGATTGACGGGCGCGAACATCGCTTTGACGCCAACCAGAGCGGGCGGCACCTGCTGCATTCGGGCGATCTGGGCACCCATGCCCGCGTCTGGCGCTTGGCCGAGGTGACGGATACCGCCTGCACGCTGACGCTGATGCTGGCCGATGGCGAAGGCGGCTTTCCCGGCAATCGCCGTGTCTCTGCCCGCTGGAGCGTGGAGCGTCCCGCCACGTTGCAGCTTGAGGTGACGGTCACGACCGACGCGCCGACCATCGTGAACTTCTGCAACCACAGCTATTGGAACCTTGACGGCACCCCGACTTGGGAGGGCCACCGCCTGAAGATCGCTGCTGATGCGGTGACAGCGGTAGATGCCGAATTGATCCCGACGGGCGAGACGCCTGCCGTCAAAGGCACGCCATTGGACATGCGGGCGGGGCGGACCATCGGGCCGGGCAATCCGGCGATGGACGCCAATTGGTGCCTTGGACAGGGCCGCGAAAGCCTGCGCGATGTGCTGTGGCTGACCGGGGCACGGGGGGTGGCGATGACCATCGCCACGACGGAACCGGGGGTGCAGGTCTATGACGGGCGCGCGGCGATCCGTCCCGGCCACGGTGCCTATGAGGGGCTGGCGATTGAGCCGCAGTTCTGGCCGGACGCGCCGTCGCACCCACATTTCCCGCAGATCACCCTGCGTCCCGGCGAGACCTATGCCCATCACAGCGAATGGCGGTTCGAGGTCTGACCGAAATCTGATCAAATTCAATTTCTGCCATTGATCCGTGCTGGCGTTGGTGGTCTGTCTGGCGCAGCGAAGTGGGCAGGGGGCAAGGATGCGGGTCTTTATCAACGGCTTCGGGCGGATCGGGCGGTCGGTCCTGCGCGCTTGGGCACAGGCCCCGCACCATTGGCAAGGGCTAGAGGTGGTGGGGATCAACGACATCGCCGCGCCCGAAATGTGCGCTTACCTTTTTGAATATGACTCGGTCTTTGGCCCGTGGCGGGGGACTGTCGCGCTGGAAGGTGGGGCTTTGGTGGTCGATGGTCGCGCCATCCCGCTGCACCGCACGCCCGACATCTCGGCCTTGCCCTTGGCAAGGGTGGATGTGGTGATGGAATGCACCGGGCGTGCCGACGCGCGGGATGTGGCAGAGCGGGGCTTGTTGGCGGGTGCGGCGCGGGTGTTGGTCTCCGGTCCTTCGGCGGCGGCGGACCTGACGCTGGTGCTGGGGGCGAATGACGCCGAACTGGCAGGGCAGCGGATCGTGTCAAATGCCTCCTGCACCACCAATGCGCTGGCCCCCTTGGCGCGGTTGATCCATGACCGTTGGGGCATCGTCACCGGATCGATGACCACAATCCATTGCTACACCGGATCACAGCCCACGGTGGATGCGCCTGCGGCGGATTATCCGCGCAGTCGGGCAGCGGCGCTGTCGATGGTGCCCACGACGACCAGCGCGCAACGTCTGCTGGACCGGGTCTTGCCGCAGATTGCAGGCCGGATCGAAGGGTCGGCGGTGCGTGTGCCAACGGCCAGTGTGTCGGCCGTCGATCTGGCGGTGATGACCGAACGCCCGACCACGGCTGTGGCGGTGAATGACGCGCTGCGGCAGGCGGGCGGGGTGATCGGCGCGACGGACCGGCCCCTCGTGTCCACCGATCTGCGGGCACGGCCCGAAAGCATCGTCATGGCGATCCCGGAAACGCGCGTCACTGCCGGGGGGATGCTGCGCGTTTTCGGCTGGTATGACAACGAATGGGGCTTTTCCAACCGGATGCTGGATGTTGCCCTGCGGATGGGTCAGGCCGCCTGACGCCGGGACAGGCTCCGCTGGCCAGTAAATTGGTAGCGGGGCGCTGCCATTGAGGTGTCTTCGACCTCGGACATTTGGTCCATCCGCGTGATAACCTTTGTCACTTCTGTCAGATCGCGTGACTGATCCGTGGCACCTGCAGCGATACTGCCGATAACAGTATCGAGTTCGGCAATCGCAGTCACGATACGGCCAAGGGCGCGGCCCGTCTCGTCGACCAGCCCCACGCCTTCGACCACACGCGCGCTGGATGTGGTGACCAAGGACCGTATTTGTTGCGCCGCATCGGCAGAGCGTTGGGCCAGCTTGCGCACCTCATTTGCCACCACGGCGAACCCACGGCCTGCATCCCCGGCGCGGGCGGATTCCACGGCGGCATTCAGGGCCAGAAGATCAGTCTGACGGGCGATTTCGTCGATCACGGTGACGATCTGGCCGATCTGGACCGAAGATTGCTCAATCGCGTTCATTGCGGTGGTTGCGGTGGTGACGACGGCGCTGGACTTTTCACCCTCGCGTCCCGTGCGTGCCACAAGGGCCGAGGCATGCGCGGCACTTTCCGTGGCGGCACGGGCGGTGGCGGCGATCTGTTCCAGCGCAGCGGCGGCGCGTTGGCCCTGTTCGCGGGTGCGTGCCGCCGCAAGGACCGCGCGTTCGCGGGTCTGCTCTGCCTCGATCTGTGCGGCCTCAGACCGGCGGGCGGCTTCGGCGAGGGCTTCACGGGCGGCCAGCATTTCCGCCTTGGCGCGGGTGTTTTGCATCATGGTCCAGATCAAGACGGCAGCTTCAAACACCACGATGGCGGCATGCATCGCCGTGCGCAGCAAAAG
>CALRPK020000211.1:0-4708 GCA_943370015.1 Paracoccus haematequi | reverse complement strand
CCTGCTCAATGCACAACCACCTGTGCCGGGCGCACCCGACGCGAAGCGCTGACACGATCGCCGATGATCAACCCTTCGGCCCCGGCGCTGACATGGACGGTCGCGCCATCCAGCACATCGCCCGACAGGATCATCTCTGCCAGCGGGTCTTGCAGATGGCGCTGGATCACCCGTTTCAGCGGACGCGCCCCAAAGACCGGATCATAGCCTTCATCGGCCAGCCAAATGCGGGCATCCCGATCCAGTTCCAGCGTGATCTTGCGCCCTTCCAACCGCTTTTCCAGCCGTTTGAGTTGGATATCGACGATCCCGCCCATATCGGCCCGCGCCAGACGGTCAAAGATGATCGTCTCATCCAGACGGTTCAGGAATTCGGGGCGGAAGTGGGCGCGCACGGCTTCCATCACCTCGGCTCGTGCTGCGGTCACGTCGGCACCTTCCGGCACCTCGGACAGCGCGCGCGCGCCAAGGTTGCTGGTCAGCACGATCAACGTCTGCTTGAAATCCACCGTCCGGCCCTGGCCATCGGTCAGGATACCATCGTCCAGCACCTGCAACAGCACGTTGAACACGTCGGGATGGGCTTTCTCCACCTCGTCGAACAGCACAACCTGATAGGGGCGGCGACGCACAGCCTCGGTCAAGACCCCGCCTTCATCGTATCCGACATAGCCCGGGGGGGCGCCAATCAGACGGGCGACGGAGTGTTTCTCCATGAATTCCGACATGTCGATCCGCACCATCGCGGATTCGTCGTCAAACAGGTATTCCGCCACCGCCTTGGTCAGTTCGGTCTTGCCCACACCCGTGGGGCCAAGGAAGAGGAAAGACCCCAGCGGGCGGTTTTCATCATTCAGCCCAGCCCGCGCTCGGCGGACGGCATTGGCCACCGCCACCACGGCCTGACGCTGACCGATCACCCGCTTGCCAAGTTCCTCTTCCATCTTCAGCAGTTTGTCGCGTTCGCCTTCCAGCATCTTGGTGGTGGGAATGCCGGTCCAGCGTTCCACCACTTCGGCGATCTGTTCGGGACGCACAGCCTCGGACACCAAGGCATCGCCTTCGCGCGCCTCAGCCTCGACCAGCGCCTTTTCCAGCCCCGGAATCCGCCCGTATTGCAACTCACCCGCCTTGGCGAAGTCGCCTTCGCGCTTGGCCTGCTCCAACTCGGCCCGCGCGCGTTCCAGCTGTTCCTTCAGGTCACGCGCCTGTTCGAGGGAGTCACGCTCTGCCTGCCACTTGGCCGTCATTTCGGCTGAGCGTTGTTGCAGGTCGGCGAGTTCCCGTTCCAGCTTTTCCAACCGGTCCTTGGATGCCGCGTCATCCTCTTTCTTCAGCGCCTCGGTCTCGATCTGGCCTTGCAGGATCTGACGATCCAGCGCGTCCAGTTCCTCGGGCTTGGAATCCACCTCCATCCGCAAGCGGCTGGCGGCTTCGTCCATCAGGTCAATCGCCTTGTCGGGCAGGAAACGGTCGGTGATATAGCGGTGCGACAGCGTGGCCGCCGCGACCAAGGCCGAGTCCGAAATCCGCACGCCGTGGTGCAGTTCGTATTTTTCCTTGATCCCGCGCAGGATGGAAATCGTATCCTCAACCGTCGGTTCAGACACCATCACTGGCTGGAAGCGCCGGGCAAGGGCCGCGTCCTTTTCCACATATTTACGGTATTCATCCAACGTCGTGGCACCCACGCAATGCAGATCACCCCGCGCCAAGGCAGGTTTGATCAGGTTCGCGGCATCCATCGCACCATCGGATTTGCCCGCGCCGACCAGCGTGTGCATCTCGTCGATGAACAGGATCACATCGCCATTGGCCGAGGTGACCTCATTCAGCACGGCTTTCAGGCGTTCCTCAAAATCGCCGCGATACTTCGCCCCGGCGATCAGCGCGCCCATGTCCAGCGCCATCAGTTTCTTGTTGCGCAGGGATTCCGGCACATCGCCGTTGACGATCCGCAGGGCCAGACCTTCGGCAATCGCCGTTTTGCCCACGCCGGGTTCGCCGATCAGCACCGGGTTGTTCTTGGTCCGGCGCGACAGCACCTGCATCGCGCGGCGAATTTCCTCATCCCGGCCAATGATCGGGTCAATCTTGCCCTCTGCCGCGGCCTCGGTCAGGTCGCGGGCGTATTTCTTCAGCGCGTCATAGCCTTCTTCGGCGCTGGCAGTATCCGCCGTGCGCCCCTTGCGGATGTCATTGATCGCGGCGTTCAGGTTCTGCGCCGTCACGGCCCCCGCATCCAACGCCTGCTTGGCCGCGCCCGGCACCATGGCCAAGGCCATCAGGATACGCTCGACGGGAACGAAACTGTCCCCGGCCTTTTTCGCCAGCTTTTCAGATTCGTCCAAGACCTTGACCAGCGCAGGGTCCATAAAGGGCTGCGCATCGCCCGTCACCTTGGGCACTTTCCCCAAGGCGAGCATCAGCGCCTGCGACACGCGGGCGGGTTCGCCCCCGGCGCGGCGGATCAGGTTCGAAGCCATCCCCTGATCGTCATCCATGATCGCCTTCAGCAGGTGTTCAGGGGCCAGACGTTGGTGATTTTCCCGAACAGCAATCGTTTGCGCGGCCTGAAGGAACCCGCGCGACCGTTCCGTGAACTTTTCCAGGTTCATCGGCATCTCTCCTTTTCAAAGCACCGCTTTCGGACGCCCTGAAAAGGCACGTCCGCACGGCCTTGCTCAAAAGATGGGAGCATTCCCGCCCCCCTGCAAGGTCCAGCCCCATCCCGGCGACCTTTTTCTCCTGCCCAGTTTCCCGCGCCCCGCCAAAGGTCTGCCCCGTTCCATCCCGATGCACACTGCCCGCCGCCCTATAAAACCGTCAGAATCACCCGCACAGGCCAAGAATAAGAACAGGCAGTCAAAATGCTTTCGATTACATCCCGTGTCCTGCGGGAGGTAAGCTTCGATCCGGCAGGAAACAGGTTTCTTGGCCGGGTCGAACTTTCCTTTCAGGATGATGCGGACGACCCGCCCCATGTGGCCCGGTTGGAGGTCGCCATCACCCTGCCCCACCGTGCGCGCTTTCCGCAGATCGAGGCCGGTTTGATGGACGAGGCCGAGCGTGAGTTGCGCCTTCGCATGGCTGGGCTGCACCCCGGACCATCCAACATTTTTGTCGACCCCACACCGCATGGCCGCATGGCGGCCTAGGCTTCGCGCGACACGCCCGTTCCAAGCTGCCAGCAGGACAGGGCGCGCCCCTTTCCCCAGCGGGGAGAGGGGCACCTAAACCTCATAGCGCATACAGGCAAAGGCCGATCCGTCCGGGGCCCAGCTTGGCACGTTGATCGTGCCCTGCCCGCCGGTGAATTCCCGGATGCGGCGGCGATTCCCGCCTTCGGGATCGCACAGCACCAAGGCAACGGCCAAATCCTCGGGGTGGCCAAGCGTTCCGGGCGGATAGGCCAGATAGACCAGATGCCGCCCATCGGGGGACGGGTGCGGGAACCAGTTCACGTGGTCATCGGCAAAGAGCTTGCGCTGATCCGACCCATCCGCGTTCATCACCCAAATCTGGGCATGCCCATCCCGGTCTGAGTTCCAGTAGATCCGCGTGCCATCCGGGCTGTAATCCGGGCCGTCAGAATGGCCTTCGCCCATGGTCAGCCGGGTTTCCGCACCGCCACCGACGGGGATCGTGTACACGTCGATCACCCGACTGCCGCCCCGCGCCGCGACATAGGCCAGCCGCGTGCCATCGGGGGACCAGCCGTGCCACCATGACGGCGCATCGGGCAGCACCTGCACGGCATCGCCACCCCTGACCGACATCACGAAAATCTCTGACCCCGCCCCCCGGTGCAGGGACGCGACGATCCGTTCGCCGTCGGGTGAGATGCCATGGTCATTGTTGCATCGCCCCTCAATCCCCAGCGGGACCGCATGCAGCGCAGGCTTATCGAGCGGCACCCGGAACAATGCCCCGCCGCCATTCACCAGCAGCCAATTGCCCGAGGGGTGCCAATTCGGTGCCTCGATCCGGCCCTCATGCCGCAGCACTTCGCGCACCTGACCTGAGGCCACTTCGTAAATCTCAAGGATCGACGTCACCATGCCCGCACCTCTGCTACCAAAGCACGGACAGCCTCTGCCGATGTGTCGCGGCGGTCAACCGGGCCAAAGCCCAGACGCACCACGTCCTTCTCTTCGGTCATGGGGACGCCGCAACTGGCGTGGATCGCCTTTGGCGACAGGCCACGCAGTTGCCAGACCGTTTCAGACGTGATCCCCGATCCGGGCATGATGGTGATCCGCCCCGCCGCGCGGTCGATCAGACGGCCAAGCTCGCCCAACCCCTCCACCGCCCGCTGCGCGCCGCCAGAGGTGAGGATGCAGCCGATCCCCAGATCAATCGCCTGCTCCATCGCCGTGACGCGGTCCTCGATCAGGTCGATGCAGCGATGCAACGTCACCGACAGACCCGCCGCATCCGCCATCAGCGCGCGCAAGGCGGGCAGGTCCAACCCGCCCTTATCGTCCAACGCGCCGATCACCACGCCGTGCAACCCGGCCTCGCCCACCGCGACCACCTCATCGCGCATTGCCGTCAGGTCGGCATGGGTCCAGCGAAAGCCCCCGGCGCGCGGGCGGATCATCGCATGCACCGGCACGCCGCACCCCGCCGCCGCCGTCATCAACCCGACCGATGGGGTCAGCCCACCCAAGGCGAGGGAAGAGCAAAGTTCAATCCGGTCCGCCCC
>CALRPK020000210.1:0-4713 GCA_943370015.1 Paracoccus haematequi | reverse complement strand
GACGACCGCGACAATGCCCGGTTCTTTGCCCAAGGCAAAGGGGACCGGATGCTGTTCGACCTGCCCGCCTTTGGCCTGTCGCGCCTGCGCGCCGCCGGTGTGGGTCATGCCGAATGGACGCGGCATTGCACCTATGCCGATCCGGACCGATTCTATTCCTTCCGCCGCACGACGCATCTGCGCGAGGCGGATTACGGGCGTCTTATCTCGGTCATCCGGTTGTGATGCAGCCGTGAATTGTGCCGCGATTGCGGCAACCCCACCTTAAGGATGGGTTCAGACACGCCTTTCGGCAAAGCCTAGCCACAAGATAAGGGCAGCGGGGGAGGCTCAGCCGCGAAACCTCGTGTTAACCTTTTTCCCTGATGCTGATGGGGCTTGGCCAAGAATTGTCCAGATTGCCGCCTGAACCCCGCCGCATTGCCGCGCGATGGTGATCCCATCACGGCAAAGGCGCCGACACTGGAACTGGAAAAGGGGACCGACCATGAAGAAAGACCGCCGCTGGCTGAAATCCATGCTCGCCGCCAGTCTGGAACCGCAGATCGGTCTGCCGTTTCAGCGTGGCCTGCGCCGCCGCCCGGACGCAACCAAGATTGACCTGCGCGTCGCGATGAAACCGCGGGCCATGGCCGCGCGCTGAACCGCGCCATCTTTGCTGACAGACCCAAGGGGTCGGGTACTGTCCCGACCCCTTTTGCATCTCTGGGTGCCGTGATTCGCCACAATCTGCCGGAGATTGTCGCCCCTGCACCGGTTAATCCTGACAGGCGACCCCAGATCGTTCCCGCGCCTGACGGCAATTCCGACAGCATTTTGACAAAGCGCCGCGAAAGCGCCATATTCAGATCATGGTCGATCCGCAGCGGCCTCGCTGGATGTATGGTCCTGGCGCGGCAAAGGGCGGATCGGATTTGCTCTGATCAGGCGGCCCCCGGTGTGAACCTCTGCACACCACAAAGGGGCCGCTTTTCCTTTTGGCGCAGGATCGCTGTCAGGCCAGCTTGGCCAACCGCGCCTCAAGCACGTCAAAGGGCACGCCGGGTTGATCCTTGGCGCAGCGGATCACAAGACTAGTTTTGACGGTCGACACGTTTTCCGCCTTGAGCAGCTCCCCCGTCAGAAAGCTTTGAAAGCTGGACAGGTCGGGCGCCACGCATTTCAGGATGAAATCGATTTCCCCGTTCAGCATGTGGCATTCGCGGACCAAGGGCCAATCGCGGCAGCGCTGTTCAAACGTGGCAAGGTCGGCCTCGGCCTGACTTTGCAGACGGACCATGGCGAAGACCTGCACCTCAAAGCCCAATTCGCGGCTGTCGATATCCGCGTGATAGCCTTTGATATACCCCGCCTCTTCGAGCGTGCGGACACGGCGCAGGCAGGGCGGCGCACTGATGCCCACCCGCTTGGCCAATTCCACGTTGGTCATGCGTCCATCGGCCTGAAGCTCGGCCAGAATGTGACGGTCGATCGGATCGAGTTTCGAGCCGGCCATGATTTCCCCTTTGTCCGGCGGTTTGACCCCGGTTTCGGGACTATCTAGGCACGCAACCGCTCTGGCGCAACAATGTTTCGTGGTAGCGCAAGAAATTGTCGCGACAGTTTCACAGCCACCCGCGTTTGCGCAACGGGACGGGGCTTTCCCTGCCGCCCGCTTTGCCTATATGTCCTGCCCGGACACCGGACAGAGGGACGCATACCATGGGCGAGACGCGGCACAGCAAGGTTCTGATCATCGGCTCTGGCCCGGCGGGCTATACGGCGGCGGTCTATTCGGCCCGCGCCATGCTGGAACCCATCCTCGTGCAGGGTCTGCAACCCGGCGGGCAGTTGACGATCACGACCGAGGTGGAAAACTGGCCCGGTGACAGCCACGTGATGGGCCCGGACCTGATGGTGCGGATGGAAGAGCATGCCCGCGCGATGGGGGCGGAAATCATCAGCGACTACATCTCATCGCTGGACCTGTCGCAGCGGCCCTTCACCGCACAAGCCGACAGCGGCACCACCTACACCGCCGATGCGGTCATCCTTGCCACCGGGGCGCAGGCCAAATGGCTGGGCCTGCCGTCCGAGGAACGCTTCAAGGGCTTTGGCGTATCCGCCTGCGCGACCTGTGACGGCTTCTTCTACCGCGGCAAAGAGGTGGTGGTGATCGGCGGCGGCAATACGGCGGTCGAAGAGGCGCTGTTCCTGACCAACTTTGCCAGCAAGGTCACGCTGATCCACCGCCGCGACAGTTTCCGCGCGGAAAAGATCATGCAGGACCGGCTGTTCAAGAACCCCAAGGTGCAGGTTCTGTGGAACCATACCGTGGATGAGGTTCTGGGGACCGATACCCCGCTTGGCGTCACAGCCGTGCGTGCGCGCAATGTGAACACGGGCGAGGCGACGGATATCCCCTGCGCCGGATTCTTTGTGGCTATCGGCCATGCACCCGCGTCGGAACTGGTGAAGGACCAGTTGGAACTGCACAACGGTGGCTATGTGAAGGTGGAGCCAGGCAGCACCCGCACCTCGATCCCCGGTGTCTTTGCGGCAGGCGACCTGACCGACCACGTCTATCGTCAGGCCGTGACCAGCGCCGGGATGGGTTGCATGGCGGCGCTGGATGCGGAAAAGTTCCTCGCCGGCACGCACTGACCCCTGCTGACCGGTCCGCTGTCGCGGGCCGGTCCTGCCATCGGAAAAGACCTTTCCGGCCTTGCCGCGCATGGCCAGACAATTTCCCGCCCGGCCCCAAAAACGCAGCATTTTCGCCCTTTTTCCGCTGTATATTTCCAAGATTGCTGGAAATCTGTTCCCAAGGGGCGTAAAGCCCCGCGCAACGGCGGCACCCCCGCTGCCATCGTGCATTTCTTGCCCAGAGGCCCAGATATGACCATTGCCAACCATGCCCCGATCCCGGAGCTGTATGTTTCCTCGGACTCCGCCCAGAAGCTGAAGCTTCAGGCGGCCAGCCTGCCATCCTGGGATCTGACCGCGCGTCAGGTCTGCGATCTGGAACTGCTGATGAACGGCGGCTTCTTCCCGCTGAAGGGCTTCCAGTCCGAAGCCGATTACAATGGCACGGTCGAAAACATGCGCACCGCCGATGGCACGCTGTGGCCGATCCCGGTGACCTTGGATGTGTCCGAGAAATTCGCCGAAGGCGTCGCGCCCGGCCAAGACATTGCCCTGCGCGATCAGGAAGGCGTGATCCTTGCCATCCTGTCGATCACCGACAAATGGGTGCCGAACAAAGCGAACGAGGCGGCTAAGGTCTTTGGGGCCGATGACCTCGCCCACCCGGCCGTGAATTACCTGCACAACGTGGCGGGTCCGGTCTATCTGGGCGGCCCGATCACCGGCATCCAGCAGCCGATGCATTATGACTTCAAAGCCCGTCGCGACACGCCGAATGAACTGCGTGCATTCTTCCGCAAGATGGGTTGGCGTCGCATCGTGGCCTTCCAGACCCGGAACCCGCTGCACCGCGCGCATCAGGAACTGACCTTCCGCGCCGCGAAAGAGGCAGAGGCGAACCTGCTGATTCACCCGGTCGTCGGCATGACCAAACCGGGCGATGTGGACCACTTCACCCGCGTGCGCTGCTATGAGGCGGTCTTGGATCAATACCCGGCCTCGACCACGCATCTGTCGCTGCTCAATCTGGCGATGCGGATGGGCGGCCCGCGTGAGGCGCTGTGGCATGCCATCATCCGCAAGAACCACGGCCTGACCCATTTTATCGTCGGCCGCGATCATGCTGGTCCGGGAAAGAACAGCGCGGGACAGGATTTCTACGACCCCTACGCCGCGCAAACGCTGGTGGCAGAGCATCAGAAAGAAATCGGCATCGAAATGGTCGATTTCAAACAGATGGTCTATGTGCAGGAAAAGGCGCAGTATTATCCCGTCGATGAGGTGCCCGCAGGATCGACCGTGCTGGACATTTCCGGCACCGAACTGCGCCGCCGCCTGCGCGAAGGGCTGGAGATTCCGGATTGGTTCAGCTTCCCGCAGGTCGTGACCGAACTGCGCCGCACCTCCCCGCCGCGCGCTCAGCAGGGCTTTACGGTGTTCTTCACCGGGCTGTCGGGGTCTGGCAAATCCACCATCGCCAATGCGCTGATGGTCAAGCTGATGGAGATGGGCGGCCGCCCCGTCACGCTGTTGGATGGCGATGTGGTGCGCAAACACCTGTCGTCGGAGCTCGGGTTCAGCAAGGAACACCGCGACATCAACATCAAGCGCATCGGCTATGTCGCGTCGGAAATCACCAAGAACGGCGGTATCGCCATCTGCGCGCCGATCGCCCCCTACACCGCCACCCGCCGCGCCGTGCGTGAGATGATCGAAGCCTACGGCGCCTTCATCGAGGTCCACGTCGCGACCAGCATCGAAGAATGCGAACGCCGCGACCGCAAGGGCCTTTATAAGCTGGCCCGCGAAGGCAAGATCAAGGAATTCACTGGCATCTCTGACCCCTACGAGGCCCCGACCAAGGCCGAACTGGTGGTCAACACCGAAGGCGCAGAGGTCGATTACTGCGCCCAGCAAGTGATCCTGAAGCTGGAAAGCATGGGCCTGATCAAGGGCTAAGGCTTATGGAAAGACTGAAAAAGCCCCGCAGCGATGTGGGGTTTTTTGCTTCTACGACGGCGGACGAGAGGGTCGACGCGGAGCGGTCCTGTGGACCGATCCGCCGGTCCGATTGCGGCTGAGGCAACG
>CALRPK020000209.1:0-4725 GCA_943370015.1 Paracoccus haematequi | reverse complement strand
ATGCTGCTTTCTCAGATCATTGGTGCTGACGGCAAAGTTGCCGTGGTTGTGCGTGACGGGTCAGAGGCCGCGATCCTGCGCGGCACGGCCAGCACCTATGCGCTGGCCATGGATGCCGCCGCAGGGCGTCGGTCCGTCGCGGCCTTGGTGGCAGAGCGTGGCTTGGGGGAGGCGGTCGATCTGCCTTCCCTGCTGGCCGCAGGTCGGGTGACCTTGCCGATCACCCATCCCGATCCGGCGCATCTGCATCTGACCGGGACGGGGTTGACCCATCTGGGCAGCGCCTCGGCCCGCGATGCGATGCATGCGAAGTTGGAGGGGGCGGAAACCCTGACCGACAGCATGAAGATGTTCCGCATGGGGCTGGAAGGCGGGCGCCCCGCCGCTGGGGGTGTGGGCGCGCAGCCCGAATGGTTCTACAAAGGCAATGGCCATACCGCCATCGCGCCCGGTCGGCCCCTGACCGCCCCCGGCTTTGCCGAAGACGGGGGGGAAGAGCCGGAGATTGCGGGCATCTATGTCATCGCACCGGATGGCACCCCTTGCCGCCTGGGCTGGGCCTTGGGGAATGAGTTTTCCGACCATGTGACAGAGCGGGTGAATTACCTGTGGCTCGCGCATTCCAAACTGCGCGCGGCGTCCTTTGGCCCGGAAATCCTGCTGGGCGATCTGCCGACATCGGTGGAGGGCACCAGCCGCATCCATCGCGGCGGCAAGGTGATCTTTGAAGCGCCCTTCCTGTCGGGTGAGGGCAACATGTCCCATACCTTTGCAAATCTGGAACACCACCACTTCAAATACGACCTGTTCCGCCAACCCGGCGATGTGCATGTGCATATGTTTGGGACGGCCACCTTGTCTTTCGCCGCAGGGATCAAGACCGAAGCGGGCGATGTGTTCGAGATTGAGTGCCCCACTTTCGGCCTGCCGCTGCAGAACCCGCTTTCCTTTGCCCCCGCCCAATCCGGCGCGGTGGCCGTCACAGCCTTGTAAGGAAACCCCATGACCTTCACCCCCGCCCCTTGGCCCCGCAAACTGCGCTCGCAGGAATGGTTTGGTGGCTCTAGCCGCGACAATATCTATCACCGTGGCTGGATGAAGAACCAAGGCTTCCCGCATGACCTGTTCGATGGTCGTCCGGTCATCGGCATCCTGAACACCTGGTCCGAACTGAACCCCTGCAACGCGCACCTGAACGCGCTGGCGGAAAAGGTGAAGAACGGGATTTATGAGGCGGGCGGCTTCCCGGTCGAAGTCCCTGTGTTTTCCGTCTCGGAGTCCGCCTTCCGCCCGACCGCGATGATGTTCCGCAATCTGGCCGCGATGTCGATCGAAGAGCAGATGCGCGGACAGCCGATGGATGGCTGCGTGCTGCTGGTGGGTTGCGACAAGACCACGCCGTCGCTGCTGATGGCCGCCGCCTCGACCGATCTGCCGTCGATCATCGTCACGGGCGGGCCGATGCTGAACGGCTATTACAAGGGGGAACGTGTCGGCTCTGGCACCCATCTGTGGAAATTCTCCGAAGCCGTGAAGGCTGGAGAGATGACCCAAGCCGAATTCGCAGAGGCTGAGGCGTCGATGTCCCGCTCTGCCGGGTCGTGCAATACGATGGGCACGGCCTCGACCATGGCCAGCATGGCCGAGGCGCTGGGGATGGCGCTGTCGGGCAATGCCGCGATCCCGGCGGTGGACAGCCGCCGCCGCGTGATGGCGCAGATGTCGGGCCGCCGGATTGTGCAGATGGTCAAGGATGACCTGCGCCCGTCGCATATCCTAACGAAAGCCGCGTTTGAAAACGCCATCCGTGCCAATGCCGCCATTGGTGGTTCCACCAACGCCGTGATCCACCTGCTGGCCATCGCGGGCCGCTGCGGGATTGATCTGACGCTGGACGATTGGGACCGTCTGGGTCGCGATGTGCCGACAATCGTGAACCTGATGCCATCGGGCAAATACCTGATGGAGGAATTCTTCTACGCCGGTGGCTTGCCCGTGGTGCTGAAGCGTCTGGGTGAAGCGGGCTTGCTGAACAATGACGCGCTGACCGTGTCGGGTGAAACCGCGTGGGAGCAGGTCAAGGATGTCGTCAACCACAACGACGACGTCATCCTGCCTGTCGAACGCGCGCTGACAAAATCGGGCGGCGTGGTGGTGCTGAAAGGCAACCTTGCGCCGAATGGCGCGGTGCTGAAGCCCTCTGCCGCCACCCCGTCGCTGATGGTCCATCGCGGCCGGGCCGTGGTGTTTGAGGACATCGACGACTACAAGGCGCAGATCAACGATGAGAACCTCGACATTGACGAGACCTGCGTGATGGTGCTGAAAAACTGCGGTCCCAAGGGCTATCCGGGGATGGCAGAGGTCGGCAACATGGGCCTGCCGCCCAAGGTGCTGCGCAAGGGGATCACCGATATGGTCCGCATCTCTGACGCGCGCATGTCGGGGACCGCTTTCGGTACGGTTTGCCTGCACACCAGCCCAGAGGCTGCGGTGGGCGGCCCCTTGGCCATCGTGCAGAACGGCGATTACATCCAGCTCGACGTGCCGAATCGCCGCCTGCATCTTGAAGTGTCGGACGAAGAGATCGCCCGCCGTCAGGCCGCATGGACCCCGCGCATCGCCCCGCCCGACAGCGGCTATGCGATGCTGCACCACAGCCATGTGATGGGCGCAGATACCGGCGCAGACCTTGACTTCATGAAGGGTAGCCGTGGCGCGCCCGTGGGCAAGGACAGCCACTGATGGCGGGGATGAAGGTTGCCCTTGTCGGCATCGGCAAGATCGCGCGGGATCAGCACGTCCCCGCCCTTGCCGCGTCGGGCGATTGGGAACTGGCCGCCACGGTCAGCCGGTCCGGCACGGTGGAGGGGGTTCAGCCCTTTACCGATTTCGCTGCCATGCTGGCCGCTCGGCCCGATATCCCAATGGTCTCGCTCTGCCTGCCGCCGATGCCGCGATATGCTTATGCCGAGGCGGCGCTTCTGGCCGGGCGGCATGTGATGCTGGAAAAACCGCCGGGGGCGACCTTGGCCGAGGTGCATGCGCTGGAACGTCTGGCGCGGGCCAAGGGGGTGACGCTGTTTGCCACTTGGCATTCCCGCATGGCCGAAGCCGTGGCCCCGGCCAAGGCGTGGCTGGCGGACAAGAGCGTGCGCCGGGCGCATATCACGTGGCGCGAGGACGTGCGCAAATGGCATCCCGGTCAGGACTGGGTGTTCGAACCGGGTGGCATGGGGGTCTTTGATCCCGGCATCAATGCGCTGTCGATCCTGACCGATATCCTGCCGATGCCGGTGCATGTCACGGGTGCGACGCTGGAATTCCCCGAAAACCGCGACACGCCGATTGCCGCGCAGATCCAGTTCTCGGCCCATGTCAGCGCCGATTTCGACTGGCGGCAAGAAGGGCCCCAGACGTGGGACATCGTCGTGGAAACCGAGGCCGGTACGCTGGAGTTGAAGATGGGCGGCAACCGGCTGTTCATCAACGGGGTTGAGACGGCGGGCGAAGACACGATCATGGGTGAATACCCGGCGCTCTATGCCCGCATGGCCGAACTGGTGCGTGCGGGTGCGTCGGATGTGGACCTTGCGCCGATGGTGCATGTGGCCGATGCGCTGACGCTGGGCCGCCGCAAGACCGTGGCGCGGTTCGATTTCTGAACACCAGCAAAAGTGATCCGGGGGGCGCGCTCCCCCGGACCCATACCCCCCCAAAGGGGCATGCCTCGGCCAACCCTGTTCCGCCGCCATACCGCTCTGGGGAAAGCAGCGGGGCGGGATGCAGGCAAGACCCGACACAGGGCATAAATGGCAAAGGGTGAACTGGTCAGAACTGGTACCGGGGTCACTGCGCCGACCGGACTGGTCAGCCGCACGGTCACTCGCCAAAGGGCAGAAATCGGCTGACTGGCCTTTTCTAATCTGCCTACCCTTTAAGCATAACTGCAATCGCGAACGGGATGTGGGGGCATGGGGTCAGCGCCGCCCTGCCGGGTGGGCATGGCTTAGACCGATGCCTGTGACCTTCATCCCAATCGCTGGCTAAAATCCGGTGATGTCTGACCGTCTTGCCGCGACACGCTGGGCGGGCTGCCCTTGGCTGGGTCATGCACGCAGAGGGATGGGTGAAATGCCCCACCACTTCGCGAAAAACCTGCTAGGATTGCATCGACGCAAAAGGTCAATCTTTCGCTATGATCCAAAGGATGGGTGATGCGGCGCGATGAACCGGAAACAGGGACTCACCCGCGCGATGCGTGAAAGTCCACACCATATGCGGATGGTTGTCCTGTCCGTCGCCGCCAGCCTTGCGGCGATCCTGATCACCACCACGCTGCTGACCGGCGGTCTGGCCCGCTACACGGTCGAACAGATGATCCTGCGCGAGGCGCGGTTGTCTGCGGATTTCCTGAATTCGGTCGTGCGGGTCGAAGAGGCCGAGAACTACTTTGCCGGCAATGGCAACGCCCCCGGCGACGTCAAGGAATTCGTAGCCCATCTGGGCCGCATGCCCGATGTGTTCCGGGCCAACGTCTATTCGCAACAGGGCAAGATCCTGTGGTCCACCGACAAGTCGCTGGTCGGGCGGTCTTTCCCGGACAATCAGGAACTGGCTGCTGCGCTGCGGGGGGAATTGCATCCTGAACTGAACCTGATGGAGGGCGATCAGAAAACGGAACATGACGGGTTGGACCGGGAATTGCCTGCACCCAGCACGGAA
>CALRPK020000208.1:0-4730 GCA_943370015.1 Paracoccus haematequi | reverse complement strand
CTGGAACATCAGCATAGATATGTTCTGGCCACACGGATTGTCGGCGGCAAGGACGTCTTGGACATCGCCTCGGGCGAAGGATTTGGTTCAAGCCTTCTTGCCGAACATGCGCGCAGCGTCATCGGCGTCGACATTTCCCAAGACGCCGTGGCGCATGCGCAAAAGAAATATCGCAACCCGCGCCTGCGTTTCCAAACCGGGTCCGCCACCGCAATTCCGCTGCCTGATGCATCGGTGGATGTGGTTGTGTCCTTTGAGACGCTTGAACATATTTCCGCCCATGAAGAGATGCTGGCCGAGATTAAGCGGGTTTTGCGGCCGGGCGGTGTCTTGATCATGTCGACGCCAGACAAGGCGATTTATTCGGATCGGTCGGGCAACACCAACCCCTTCCATGTGCGCGAATTGTATCGCGACGAATTCCACAGCCTGCTGTCCAGCCAATTTTCCCATGTGAAACTGCATGGCCAAAAGGTGCATTTCGGCTCGTTGATCGTGGCCGAAGATGCGGCTGGCGTGTTCACGGAAACCAATTCGACCACGTTTCAGACCGTCGTCGGACTTGCCGAACCGCTTTACCTTCTGGGCGTCGCCTCGGACGATCCGGCGGGCGTTGTCACATTGAACGGGCTTTTCTCGCAAGACGTTCATGCATCCGAAGCGGTCGCGGCGCAGATTGAACATGAATTGGGACGTTTCCTTCGCGGCATTGACCGGCCCAGTCACGCGATCCCCCGACTGCCCGATCTTGGAGAGGCGGCGACGGCGCGAGAGGCCGCCTTGTTTGAGGATGTCAAATGGGCCTCTGCCCGGATTGCAACCTTGCAGCGCAGCAACTGGATGGCACGGGCCCCGCTGTTCCGGCTCTTTGGCAGGTTGATAAAGGCGCGGGTGCTTTATGCGATGTCACGTTGGTCCGTCCTGTCGGATCGCCGCCGCGCGACATTCTTCCGCTCTGCCGAAAAGCGCGACCCGATGTTGCTGGCAGCACGGATGGACCTGTTCTGCGCGCAATTCTTCAAGCGCATCGAAGAAAGCAGTTCCTTGGCCGCCGATCCGCGCGAGTAGACCTGACCTATCCCCGGACAGTTGCTTTGGTGCGGGCTTGCCTGCTGCCAGTCGAAACGCCGCAATATCGGATGCAGAGCGTATCCGGCCTAGGGGTACTTTGACCGAAACGGCCAACAAGGCGCGGCTGGCCCAAGCTTGCGTGATCGCAGCACAAAAGGCCCCCCAGAATGCCACCCCGGCGGGTCATTGCCTTCCCCGGATCAGTAGGGCAGCCCCGTGTAGTTTTCGGCCAAGAGCGTGCGTGCGGTGGATGAGCGTTCCAACAGCGCAAGGTCGGCATCCTGCATCCGGCGTTCATAATCCGTGGCCCCCGGAAAACGATGCATCATCGTGGTCAGCGACCATGAAAACCGCATCGCCTGCCAAATCCGCGCCAAGGCCCGCTGCGAATAGGCGTCAATCCCGCGATCATCGCCGCGATAATGCGCGGTCAGACCTTCGAAAAGGTAATGCACATCCGACGCGGCAAGGTTCAGCCCCTTGGCCCCGGTTGGCGGCACGATATGGGCGGCATCCCCACAGAGGAACAGTTTGCCCCAGCGCATCGGTTCGGACACGAAAGACCGCAGCGGTGCGATGGATTTTTCAATCGACGGGCCGGTGACCAGACGCGCCGCCACATCTTCGGGCATGCGGGCGCGGAATTCGGTCCAGAACGCCTCATCGCTCCAGTCTTCGACTTTGTCGGTCAGGGGGACTTGGATGTAATAGCGGGAAAGCTGCGGGTTGCGCATGGATGCCAAGGCAAAGCCACGGTCATGCGCGGCATAGATCAGCTCATCCTCAACCGGTGGGGTGCGCGAGAGAATGCCAAGCCAGCCAAAGGGATAGACCTTTTCAAACTCGGTCCGCACCGTATCAGGGATGGCTTGGCGGCTGACGCCGTGAAAGCCATCACACCCCGCGATGAAATCGCAATCCAGACGGTGCGTGCCAGTCGCATCCGTCCACGTCACATAGGGCGACCCGGTCAGGTCGTGCAGGGCCACATCCTCGGCGTCGTGAATGACCGTGGCACCGATGGCATCTTGGGCGTCGTAAAGGTCGCGCGTCACCTCAGTCTGGCCATAGACCATGACCTGTTTGCCGCAAGCCTCTTTGAAATCGACGCGGAACATCCGGCCATTCTGCGCCAGATAACAACCGTCGTGCAGATGCCCTTCGCGGTCCATCCGCGCGCCTGCGCCTGCCTCGCGCAGCAGGTTCACCAGACCGGTTTCCAAGACCCCGGCGCGGATGCGGGCGAGCACATAGTCCCGGCTTTTACGCTCCAAGACCACCGTGGCGATCCCGGCCCGGTTCAGCAGTTGTGACAACAAAAGGCCCGATGGCCCGCCCCCGATGATGGCAACCTGTGTGCGCATGAACGTCTCCCCTTTTGGCGGACCATGCGCGAAGGGGTGACATCACGGAATGGACGATGCCCGCGAAGTCTTGTAGATTTCGGCCATGGAGCGGATTCCCACATGGCAGTTGTATGGAGAGGCGAGCCCCTTTCCCGACCTGTTGCATATCGAGCGGATCGTAGATCGCGCGGCGGGGCAGGATTGGGTGATTGCCGCCCATCGCCATGTGAACCTGCACCAGATTTTCCTGATCCGATCCGGGGTGGTCGAGTTATCCTTGGACGGGCAGCGAAGCACCCCCAACCCGCCTGTGATCATCAACATCCCCCCCGGCACGGTGCATGATTTCACCTTTGCCGCCGGGACCGAAGGCCATGTGCTGACCCTGCCGCCTGCGGATTTTCCGGAACTTTTCGGCCAAGAGATGGCGGCCTTGCTGCGCCCCTTTGCCACCCATGGCGCGGGGCTTGAGGGTGCGATGGATGCCATCGCCGCGCGCCATGCCGACAGTGGGCCCCTGCGGCGCTTGCGGCTGCGCGCGGCGGCGATTGATCTGTGCTGCGCGGTATCCGAGCGCGGCGAAGGCGCGGCAGAGACAGTGGCGCTGTCGCATATCCCGCAGCTTGAGGCCTTGATCCGCACCCATCTGGCGGATGGCTGGCAAGTGACGGATTACGCTCAGGCGCTGCGCCTGTCGGACCGTCACCTGCGGCGGCTGTGCCTTGAGGCGACGGGCCTATCCACCCACGGCTTCATCGCCGCTACCCGGCTGCGTGAGGCCTGCCGCTTGCTGGCCTACACGCGGATGCAGGTGCAAGAGGTTGGTTTTGCACTGGGATTTGACGATCCGGCCTATTTCGTGCGGGTGTTTCGGCAGGGGATGCAACTCTCCCCCACCGAATACCGCCGAAAGATCGCCGGGGCGGAAGGTCAGTCCTGAGCCACACTCGCCGCAAAAGCCCGCGCCTCATCCGGGGCGGTGCCAAGCCCGGCGGTCGGGTCCAGTGCCAGATCGGGGAAGGCTTGTGCGACCAGATCGGGCAATGATCCCTCCCCCGCCATCGCACGTTTGCACAGGTCTTTCATCGCCGCCTGCGCCTCGGGTCGTGGCATGTGGCGGGCGAGGGCGAAGGTGAATTCCTCGGCCCGGATCAGGCCCGCGCCATCGGTCAGCCCCTTGGCCATCGCCTCTGGCACCGGGGTGATCCGCTGCGCGAGGTCCAGCGCCAGCGCCAAGGCGCGACCCGTCAGGATGCACATCTGCGGCAGGGTCAGCCATTCGACAAACCACGCCGCCCCGTCGCGTTGCTGGCGGTGCAGCCCTGCGCCTTGCATGGCCCCGCACAGGGCAATGACCTGCCGCGCCAGCGCCACCAGCACCGATGGCCCCACGGGGTTTTGCTTTTGCGGCATGGTGCTGGACGACCCCGCGCCCGCAATCACGACCTCTCCATGTCCGCTTTGCGCCAGCAAGATCAGGTCCTCACCCATCTTGCCAAGGCTGGCCGTCACCCCCGCCATCCATCCGGCAAAGGCGCCGATGCTGTCGCGTTCAGCGTGCCAGCTATGGCCGGGGTCGGTCAGACCGAGTGCTGCGGCAAGCGCGGCGCGGATCGCCGGACCCTCTGGCCCCATCGCCGACAGGGTGCCCGCCGCACCGCTGAGGGACACAACAGCCAAATCAGCGCCCACCGCCGAAAGCCGCGCCCGATGGCGCAGCAGGGGATGCCCCCATGACGCCACCACCGCACCAAAACTGGTCGGCGTCGCCGCCTGCCCATAGGTCCGCGCGGCCATCGGCAACTCGGCATGATCCCCCGCCAACCGCCCCAGCGCCTGCGTCAAAGCCTGAAGCCGCCCATCCCACAGCGCCATCACGCGGCGCAGGCGCAGGGCTTGACCGGTCTCCATGATGTCCTGCGAGGTGGCCCCCCAATGCAGATAGCGGGCGTAATCCGGGGCCTCCATCGCCTTGCGGAAGGCTGCGACCAGCGCCGGAACCGGGACACCATTCGTCGCGGTTTCCAAGGCCATCGCGGCGGGGTCGATCACCACCTCGCGCGAGGCGCGGTCGATGAAGGCGGCGGCATCGGCGGGGATAACGCCCAAGGCCCCCTGCACGCGGGCCAAGACGCCTTCGACCAGCAACATGGCGCGGATTTCGGCGCTGTCTGTGAACAAGGCCGCCGTTTCGTCATCGGAAAAGAGGCCGCGATAAAGGGCGCTGTCGGCGGGCGATGCGGGCATGGAGTGGCCTTCATGGGAAATGACGGGGCCAGACAGCCCCGCCGGTCAGGCTGAGTCAAGCGCCAT
>CALRPK020000207.1:0-4733 GCA_943370015.1 Paracoccus haematequi | reverse complement strand
ACTACCAATGGGGCGCGGAAAAGCGCAACTCCACCCTGTGGTTTGACGACAACTTCGTCGGCACAGAGTTGGACGACAATGTCAGCTATGCCGGCATCGCCCGCGCTTGCGGCCTGCAAGGCGTGCAGGCAGCCACGATGGAGGATCTTCGCGCGGCCCTCAACAAGGCGATTGAGGATCAGATGGTCCATGGCAAGACCACGCTGATCGAGGCGCTGATCAATCAGGAACTGGGCGAACCCTTCCGCCGCGACGCGATGAAAAAGCCTGTCGCTGTGGCCGGGATCGATGCTGCGGATATGCGCCCGCAGGTGGTTTGATGCCCTTTGATCTGTCCCTCTGGGGCACGGTCTGGATGGCGGCTGCTGTCATGGTGGCCGCCCTCATCCGGGGGTATTCGGGCTTTGGCTATTCGGCGCTGTTGATCGCCTCGTCGAGCCTCGTGACCAATCCGCTGAACTTTGTGGCGGTGGTGGTGATCTTGGAAACCGCGATGTCGCTGCAAGCGGCGCGCGGAGTAGCGCAAGAGGTGGATTGGCGGCGCGTCTGGCTGCTGATGGCGGGGGCCGCCATCGGCCTGCCTTTGGGTCTTTGGGCTCTGACGGGCATCTCCGAGGATGCCGCGCGGGCGGTGATTTCGGCCTATGTGCTGGTGATGTGCCTGATCCTGCTGGCAGGGTGGCGGCTGCGGGCCGAGGTGAGGGGCGCGCCGAATTTCGGAATGGGCATTATCTCGGGCCTTGCCAATGCGCCGGGGATGGGGGGGCTGCCGATTGCGGCCTTCTTTGCCGCGCAACCGATCCCGGCCAATGTGTTCCGCGCGACCCTGATCGCCTATTTCCCGCTTTTGGACCTCTACTCCGCGCCCTTGTATTACTGGCATGGGCTGGTGTCTTGGGACACAATCTGGGCGGCGGTCTTGTGTCTGCCGCTGTCCTTTCTGGGCAACTGGCTGGGCAGTCGGCATTTTCTCAGCACCGATCCGCAGGAATTCCGCCGTTTTGCCATCGTTCTCTTGGCAGGGCTGGCGGTGATGGGTCTGTTGAAGGCGGTGCTTTGACATGGCGGTGCTGGTGGTCAATGCGGGGTCGTCCAGCATCAAGGCGGCGGTCTTTGCGCCCGACCTGACCGAACGCGCCGCCCTGCGCGTGACCGAGATTGGCGGCGCAGCACGGCTGGACAGTGCGGGGGCGTCGCAAGCCGTCACCGCGCCCGACCATGCGGCGGCGATGGCCTTGATCCTTGCGGCCTTGCCGATGCCGGTGGACAGCCTGACCGCCGCCGCGCATCGGGTGGTGCATGGCGGGGACCGTTTCTCGGCCCCCTGCCGGATCACGGCAGAGGTCGCGCAGGGCATCGCCGATTGTGTCCCGCTTGCCCCTTTGCACAACCCCGCGAACCTGAGCGGCATCCGCGCCTTGCAGGCCCTGACCCCGGACCTGCCGCAATACGCCAGCTTTGACACCGCATTTCACGCCACCAACCCCGAGGTTGCCCGCCGCTATGCCCTGCCTGCACGGGCCGAAAAGTTGGGGATCAAGCGCTACGGGTTCCATGGCATCAGCTATGCCAGCCTGACCGCCCGCCTTCCGGGCATCATCGGCGCAGCGCTGCCAGAGCGTATCCTCGCCCTGCATCTGGGCAATGGCGCGTCGATCTGCGCCATCAAGGACGGGCAATCCATCGCCACATCCATGGGCTATTCCCCACTGGAGGGTCTGACGATGGGCAGCCGCACTGGGGGCATCGACGGCAATGCCGTGCTGCGATTGGCCGAGGTGTTCGGCATCCCCGAGGCGTCCCGCATCCTGAACCGCGAGTCCGGGTTGTTGGGGCTGGGTTGCGCGTCGGACATGCGCGCCTTGCATCAGGCGGGAACCGAACAGGCGGCCTTTGCCGTCGATCATTTCTGCTACTGGGCCATCCGCCATGCCGGGTCGCTGATCGCGGCAATGGGCGGGGTGGATGCGCTCTGTTTCACCGGGGGGATCGGAGAAAACGATTCCAAAGTGCGGCGTAACATCCTGCAAGGGCTGGACTTCATGGGCCTCTCGCTGGACCATGCCGCCAATGACCGGGGGCAAACCCGGCTGCATGCCGAAGGATCGCGCGTCAGTGCATGGATCGTTCCGGCGATGGAAGAGGCACAGATCGCGGCAGAGGCTTTGGCCCTGATCGCGGCGGGGGAGTGACGATGGGACAGCCGAAGATCGACACCTCACCCAAAGTCTCGGATGAAATCCGCAAGACCACCTGCTACATGTGCGCCTGCCGCTGCGGGATCAATGTGCATCTCACCTCAGGCAAGGTCAGCTATATCGAAGGCAACCGCGACCATCCGGTGAACAAGGGGGTGCTTTGTGCCAAGGGGGCGTCGGGCATCATGCAGGTCACGGCACCCTCGCGCCTGCAAACGCCTTTGCGCCGGGTTGGTCCGCGCGGGTCTGGCGCGTTTGAGCCGATCTCTTGGGATGAGGCGCTGGACCTCGCAGTGTCATGGATGAAACCCCTGCGCGAGACGGCACCGGAAAAGCTGGCCTTCTTCACGGGACGGGATCAATCGCAATCGCTGACGGGCTGGTGGGCGCAGGCGTATGGGACGCCGAATTATGCCGCGCATGGCGGGTTTTGTTCGGTCAACATGGCGGCGGCGGGCATCTACACCATCGGCGGCGCGTTTTGGGAGTTTGGCCAGCCGGATTGGAAGCATACCAATCTGTTCGTGCTGTTCGGCGTGGCGGAAGATCACGACAGCAACCCGATCAAGATCGGCATCGGCAAGCTGAAAGCCCGTGGCGGCAAGGTCATTGGCATCAACCCGATCCGTACCGGCTATAATGCCGTGGCGGATGATTGGTATGGCATCACGCCCGGCACCGATGGCCTGCTGATCCTATCCTTGATCCATTGTTTGATGGAGGCGGGGAAGATCGACCTCGACTACCTCGCCCGCTGGACCAATGCGCCTTTGCTGGTGAATGGGGCCGAGGGGCCGGAAAAGGGGCTGATCCTCAAGAACGCCGAAAGCCAGCCTTTTGTGATTGACCGCCGGACAGGGATGCCTGCACCTTGGGATGGGCAGGGCGTGCAGCCGGATTTGGGTGCGGTCTGGCAGGGCCATCGCACCGTGTTCCAGCATATGGCGGAACGGTATCTGTCGGATGAGTATAGGCCCGAGGCCATCGCAGATCAGGTCGGCATCCCCGCCGCGCGTATCCGGGGGCTGGCCGCCGAACTGTCGCGTGCGGCCTTTGATCAGGCCTTTACCCTGCCGATCAAATGGACCGATTTCCGGGGCGACACGCATGACCACATGGTGGGCCGCCCGGTCAGTTTTCACGCCATGCGCGGGATATCAGCCCATTCCAACGGCTTTCAGACCGCCCGCGCGCTGCATCTGTTGCAGATCGTGCTGGGCGCGGTTGAGGTGCCGGGGGGCTATCGCCTCAAGCCGCCTTATCCCAAACCGGTTGAGGCGCATCCGACCCCGCATTTCGTCGCCGCCCCCGGCAAGCCGCTCTCTGGCCCGCATCTGGGCTATGTGCGGGGGCCGGAAAACCTTGCGCTGAAAGAGGATGGCTCGCCCTGGCGCATCGACAAGGCGTTTACATGGGAGAACCCCTTTAGCGCCCATGGCATGATGCATATGCTGATCCCCAACGCCCATGCGGGTGACCCCTACCGCATCGACACGCTGTTTCTCTATATGGCGAATATGGCGTGGAACTCCTCCATGAACACCACCAAGGTGATGGAGATGCTGACGGACAAAGGGCCGGATGGCGAATACATCATCCCCCGCATCATCTATTCCGACGCCTATGCGTCTGAGATGGTGGCCTATGCCGATCTGATCCTGCCCGATACGACCTATCTGGAACGGCATGATTGCATCAGCCTGCTCGACCGTCCGATCTCTGAACCCGATGCGGCAGGGGATTCGATCCGCTGGCCGGTGGTAGAGGCGGATCGCGATGTGCGCGGGTTCCAGTCGGTGCTCTTGGACCTTGGGGCAAGGTTGGGTCTGCCGGGGATGGTCAATCCCGATGGCAGCGCGAAGTTCAAGGATTACGCCGATTATATCGTGAACCACCAGCGCCGCCCCGGTGTGGGGCCCTTGATTGGCTGGCGCGGCGATGGCACCAAGACCGGGAGGGGGGAGCCGAACCCCGACCAACTGGCGCGCTATATCGAAAACGGCGGCTTCCATCAGGCCCATGTGCCCGAAGAGGCGAGTTACATGAAACCGTGGAACGCCGCCTATCAGGATTGGGCGGTGGCGACCTCGTTCTTTGAAACCCCGCAGCCGTATTTGTTCAACATCTGGTCCGAACCGATGCGGCGCTTTCAGCTTGCCGCTGAAGGGCAGGGGTTCATTCAGCCGCCTGATCATTTGCGCGAGCGGTTGAAGGTGGCGATGGACCCGTTGCCGCTATGGTATCCCGCATATGGGGATGACGGGGCAAAGGATTACCCCGTGCACGCCCTGACCCAGCGCCCGATGGACATGTATCATTCCTGGGGTTCCCAGAACGCGTGGCTGCGGCAAATCCGGGGGAAGAATTTCCTCTATCTGCCGACGAAGATTTGGGTTGCTGAGGGGTTTGTGGATGGCGATTACGCGCGGGTGACCTCGCCGCATGGTGAGATCACCGTGCCGGTTGCCCATATGGCGGCGCTGAATGCCGATACGGTCTGGACATGGAACGCCATCGGCAAACGCAAGGGCGCTT
>CALRPK020000206.1:0-4734 GCA_943370015.1 Paracoccus haematequi | reverse complement strand
CAATCGCCCGTCCCACGAAGAGCCACAGGATCGACGGCGCAAGGGCGGAAAAGATGTAATCCACGCCCAACCCGAACACCGCCAGCAACAACAGGGGCCGCCGCCCGAACCGGTCCGACAGGTTGCCCGCCAAGGGGCTGAACAGGAATTGCGTGAAAGAAAAGGCAAAGAACATCCACCCGCCGATGACAGAGGCCTGCGACAGCCCCACCCCGCCCACCTCTTCGATCAGTGCCGGTGTCACCGGGATGATCAGGCCAAAGCCCACCATATCCAAAAGTACCGTCAGCAGCACGAATGTCACGGCATGGCGCGACACGGGCGGTCTTGTGGGCAGGGGGGAGGCATCGGTCATGGGATCAATCTTTCCGCAAGGTCGGGCAAATCGTCGAAATGATGCAACAGCGCTTCGGGTTCCAGCCTCGCGATGGCGTGGCCTTCGGGGCCAAATGTAACCAAGGCCACCGGCACCCCCGCCGCCCGGCCTGTCTTGCGGTCGGTATCGGTATCCCCCACCAACATCGACCGCGCGACCGTGCCCCCGGCCCGTTGCACAGAGGCGACATAGGGCGCGGGATCAGGTTTGCGAACCGGCAGCGTATCCGCCCCTATCAAGGCCCCGAACAGATCGCGCACGCCCAAGGCGCGCAGCAGGGTTTCGGCCAGACCTTCGGGCTTGTTGGTGCAGATCGCCACGGCAAATCCCCGGCGTCGCAGGGTTTCCACCGCCGCGACGGCACCGGGATAAAGCGTGGTGTGGACACAAATCGCGCCCTCATAGGCGGAAAGCAGCCGGGGATATTCGGCATCCACCATGGCTTCGGTCCAATCGCCCAGCCGCGAAAAGCCCAGCCGCAGCATCGCCCGCCCGCCATGAAAGGCCGTCAGCGCATCCCCCGGCGTTAACAGATCCCCATGCCCCAAGCGCCGAAAACAGGCATTCGCCGAGGCGAGCAGATCCGCACTGGTGTCGGCCAGCGTGCCATCCAGATCAAAGACGACCGTCCGACCCGCACCTTTTGTCATTTCCGCCAAGAAAAGCCCCCCAAACGCGCTTTTGCAACATCCCGCAATCTGAATTGACGGCCCCGCCCCTTGCGGCCCCCGCCCACCGGGGTAAAACGGTCGCCGCCGGAAAGAAAGGGTCAGTATGCAGGTTGCGCTCGTCATTCTTGCTGCGGGACAGGGAAGCCGAATGAATTCGGACCTGCCCAAGGTGCTTCACAAGGTGGCGGCGGCTCCGCTTCTGCATCATGCCATGACGGCGGGACGCAGCCTTGATCCGGCGCTGACCGTGGTGGTCACCGGGCACGGCGCAGAGCTGGTGGAAAAATCCGCCCGCGCCTTTGACCCCGATGTGGCGACAGTCCGGCAAGAAGAGCAAAAGGGCACCGCCCATGCCGTATTGCAAGCCGCAGCACCGCTGGAAGTGTTCGGCGGCGATGCGCTGGTGCTTTATGGCGATACGCCCTTCATCCGTTCGGAAACGCTTGAGAAAATGCTTGCCGCCCGCCGCCGCCATGCGGTCGTGGTCTTGGGCTTTCATGCCGCCGATCCGGGCCGCTATGGTCGTCTGGTGACGGACGGCGAAGCGCTGCACCGTATCGTCGAATTC
Source organism: Paracoccus haematequi (assembly GCA_943370015.1). Classification (GTDB taxonomy): domain Bacteria; phylum Pseudomonadota; class Alphaproteobacteria; order Rhodobacterales; family Rhodobacteraceae; genus Paragemmobacter; species Paragemmobacter haematequi_A. The sequence goes on along the minus strand of CALRPK020000206.1, from coordinate 3,119 downwards.
AAAGATGCCTCACCTGAAGAACGCGCCATAACCCTTTGCAATTCCGGGGTTGTCTGCGCCGATGCCGCCACCTTGATGCGGCTTTGCGCGGCGGTTGGGAATGCCAATGCCTCGGGCGAGTATTACCTGACCGACATCGTGGAACTCGCGCGGTCTGAGGGGCTTTCGGCGGGCTTGGTCCTGTGTGACGAGGCTGAAACGCTGGGCGTCAACACCCGCACCGAACTCGCCCGCGCCGAAGGTCTGTTCCAAGCGCGGGCACGGGCCGAGGCGTTGGAGAACGGCACCACTCTGACTGCGCCCGAAACCGTGTTCTTCGCGCTCGACACCCACATCGGCCGCGATGCGATCATCGGCCCTGCCGTCATCTTCGGCCCCGGCGTCACCATTGAATCGGGGGCCGAGGTCAAGGGCTTCTGCCACCTCGAAGGCTGCCACATCAGCCGTGGCGCCGATGTTGGCCCCTTCGCCCGCCTGCGCCCCGGCGCAGAACTGGCCGAAGATGTCCATGTCGGGAATTTCGTCGAGATCAAGAATTCCATCCTTGGCGAAGGCGTCAAGGTCGGCCACCTGACCTATCTGGGCGATGCTGATGTGGGCGAAGGCACCAATATCGGCGCGGGCACCGTCACCTGCAATTACGATGGGGTGATGAAGCACCGCACCACCATCGGCAAACGGGTGTTCATCGGATCAGACACGATGCTTGTCGCGCCCGTCACAGTGGGCGATGATGCGCTGACGGGGTCAGGCTCCGTCATTACAGAAAACGTACCCGCCGAGGCGATTGCCTTGGGTCGGGCGCGGCAAGTCAACAAGGCGGGTCTCGCCACAAAGCTTTTTGATAAATTGAGGGCCATAAAGGCCGCAAAGAACAAGGGTTGATTTTATCATGTGCGGTATTGTCGGTATCTTGGGCAACCATGAGGCTGCCCCCATTCTGGTTGAAGCACTGAAACGGCTGGAATATCGCGGCTATGACAGCGCGGGCATCGCCACCGTGAACGCAGGGCGCTTGGAACGCCGCCGCGCGGTTGGCAAATTGGTCAACCTTGCCGACCTTCTGGTGCATGAACCGCTGGCCGGAAAGGCGGGCATCGGCCACACCCGTTGGGCCACCCATGGCGCGGCCACCGTGACCAATGCCCATCCGCACAAGGCGGGCCCCGTGGCCGTGGTCCATAACGGCATCATCGAAAACTTCCGCGAGTTGCGCACCGAACTGGCGGCAGCGGGCTACACGCAGGAATCCCAGACCGATACCGAAACCGTGGCTTTGCTGACGCAACTGCACCTCGACCGTGGCCTGAAACCTGTTGAGGCCGCCCGCGCCACCCTGCAACGCCTGCACGGGGCCTTTGCGCTGTGCTTCCTGTTCGATGGCGAAGAGGACCTGATGGTCGCCGCCCGCAAAGGCAGCCCCCTCGCCATCGGCCATGGCACGGGCGAGATGTTCGTCGGCTCCGACGCCATCGCGCTGGCCCCGATGACCGACCGCATCACCTATCTCGAAGAGGGCGACTGGGCCGTCATCACCCGCAACGGGGCTGAGATTTTCGATGCGATGGACCGCCGCGCCAACCGCGCCGAAACCCGCATCGCCATCGACTCTGCCCGCATCGAAAAGGGCGGCCACAAGCATTACATGGCCAAGGAAATCGCCGAACAGCCCGTGGTGATCGCCGATGCCCTTAAGCATTACGTGGGCCAAGACGGCGCACTGCGCCTGCCCGCGTCCTTGGATTTCTCGACCGTAGACCGGGTAACGATGGTGGCCTGCGGGACAGCCTCTTTCGCCTGCCATGTCGCGCGCTACTGGTTTGAACAGATCGCAGGCCTTGCCGCCGAAATCGACATCGCCTCGGAATTCCGCTACCGCGACCCGGTGCTTTCGCCCGCCTCCATGGCGATCTTCGTCAGCCAATCGGGCGAAACCGCCGACACCTTGGCCGCGCTGCGCTATGCCCGCGACAAGGTATCCAGCATCGTTTCGGTGGTGAACGTCCCCACCTCCTCCATCGCGCGGGAATCCGACCTCGCCCTGCCGATCATGGCGGGGGTTGAGGTGGGCGTGGCCTCCACCAAAGCCTTCACCTGCCAACTCACCGTGCTGGCGCTGATGGCAATTAAGGCAGGCCTCGACCGGGGTCGCCTGACCCCGGCGCAAGCGGCCAGCCATCTGGATGCACTCAGCAGCCTGCCGGGCCTGATGAACCACGCGATGGGCCTGTCCAAGGACATCGCCGCCGTGTCCGAAGATTTGGCCAAGGCGCAGGATATCCTCTTCCTCGGGCGCGGGCCGATGTATCCGCTGGCTTTGGAAGGTGCGTTGAAACTGAAGGAAATCAGCTACATCCACGCCGAAGGTTATGCGTCAGGTGAACTGAAACACGGCCCCATCGCCCTGATCGATGCCGCCGTTCCGGTGATCGTGCTGGCCCCGCGTGACGCGCTCTTCGACAAGACGGTGTCCAACATGCAAGAGGTGATGGCCCGCCACGGCAAGGTTGTCCTGATCTCTGACGCCGCCGGCATCGAAGAGGCGGGCCATGGCGCCTGGCAGACCCTGACCCTGCCCGAAGTCGCGCCGATCTTCGCGCCGATCCTCTATGCCGTCCCGGCCCAGCTTCTGGCCTATCACACCGCCATCGCCAAGGGCACCGATGTGGACCAGCCGCGCAATCTGGCCAAATCGGTGACGGTGGAATGATCGACGAGGCACTGGCCACACTCCGCGCCCTGTCGGATGATGAAAAGGCGGCCGAGATGGCCGCCTACCACAAGGCGCATCGGGTCTATCTGGGTGTGACGGTGCCTCAGATCACGGAACTCGCCAATGGCTGGCGCGAACAGTTGAGTGTTGAGGATCGCGTGACGCTGGCGGATGAGTTGTGGCAATCCGACATTCACGAAGCACGGGTTGCCGCGACCAAACTGCTCACGCAAGCCCGCCTGCGCCCCGATGACGGCGCTTGGGCGCTGATCCAATCCTGGGTGCCCGATTTCGACGGCTGGGCCTTGGCTGATCACGCCTGCGACGCGGGACGCCGCCGCCTCCAAGCCGATCCCACCCGTCTCGACACGGTTGAGGGCTGGACCACCTCTGACCACATGTGGAC
>CALRPK020000205.1:0-4734 GCA_943370015.1 Paracoccus haematequi | reverse complement strand
CACCCGCGCGACCAGACGATAAAGCGCCTGCATCGCGGGCGTGCGCCCCACGAGGGGCAGATCCTCGCCCGCCTCACGCGGGGCGACGGGTTTGGCCGGGGCGCGGCGTTTCTGCTCCAAGGCGCGGGCAGAGCGTTTCATCAGATCGGGCAGATCAAAGGGCTTGGGCAGGTAATCGAAGGCCTCAGCCTCGGCCGCTTGGATGGCGGTCATGATGGTGTTTTGCGCCGAAATGACGATCACCGGCAGGCCGGGGCGCAGTTTGCCGATGCGGGGCAAAGCGTCCAGACCATTGCCATCGGGCATGATGACGTCTGAAATCACCAGATCGCCTTTGCCTTCCTCAACCCAGCGCATCAGGGTCATCAAGCTTGAGGTCGCGTGCACCTTGCACCCGGCGCGGGTCAATGCCTGCGTCAGCACCGTGCGGATCGTGCGGTCGTCATCGGCGACCAATACCGTGCCATCCATCAGCGCAACTCCCTATCCGTCTTGGTTTTGTCTTGTGGTGTTTTCGGCACCAGCGGCAAAGACACCCGGAACACCGTGCGCCGCGGCACAGAGTCCACACTGATCCAGCCATCGTGGTCCGATATGATCTTGGACACCAGCGCGAGGCCCAGCCCCGTGCCGTTTTCCCGCCCCGATACGAAGGGTTCAAAAATCTCACCGGCGATCTCGGGCGGGATGCCGGGGCCGTCGTCAATCACCGCGATCTGCAAGGGCAGCGATGCCCCCGTGCCATCGCGGCGGCGCAGGCGCAGCGACAGATCATAGAACGTCCGCAGCCGGATCGTGTGACCCGCCCCGCCACTGGCACTGCCCCGCTGGATCGCCTCGGCCGCGTTCTTGATCAGGTTCAGGAACACCTGCATCAACTGGTCCGGATCAGCCCAAGTCGAGGGGAGCGAGGGATCGTAATCTTCAATGATCGTCAGCCCCGCGGCAAAGCCGACGCGGGCCGATTTGCGCGCACGGTCCAAAGCGTCATGAATGTTTACGGGGCGGCGGTCTGGCGGGCGCAGATTGCCGAACTGTTCAACCTGCTCCAAGAGTTTCACGATGCGGCGGGTTTCTTCGACGATGAGTTCGGTCAATTCCCGATCCTCGGGCGTGAGGTTCATCGACAAAAGCTGTGCCGCGCCGGAAATGCCCGCCAGCGGGTTCTTGATCTCATGCGCCAGCATTTCGGCCATGCCGATAGCGGATTTGGCCGAGGATTTGACATGCAAGGACCGCCCCAACCGATCCGCGATGTCGCGCGGGCTGATGATCAGCAGGATCACATCCGGGTTGTCGTGCATCGGCGCGACCTGGATGTTGCATTGCACGGGCGGGCGCTCGCCGGTGGTCACATCCACATCATTGATGAACAGCGGCGATTGGTTGGCACGGGCACGCGCCAAAGCCTCATCCATCGGGGCGTCGATGGACAGCCGGTCAAAGGCGGGTTGCCCCATCAGAATGCGGCTGGAAGCGTTCAGGAAAATCTCACCCGCCGGGTTCACCTCGGCGATGCGGCCATCGGGGCCAATCAGCAGTGCCGGCAGGGGCAGAGAGGCCCAGACGACCCCCGGCACCGGATAGGGTGAGCGGTAGGGGGTCATGCCGCCACAGCCTCCGCTTCCGTAAAGGCGTGGCGCAGCAGGTGCAGCACGCGGTCGGGGTCGGTTTCGGTCAGTATGTCACTGCGCTTCAGTCCCGCAGCCTCAAGATACCAGCCCAGATGTTTGCGCGCGCAGCGCAGGCCAAGGTCACGGCCATAGAAGGACAGCATATCGGTGTAATGTTCCGCCACCATGTCGCCCAAGGCCTCCCCTTGCGGGATCACAGGCGCGGGGGTGCCATGCAGCGCATGGGCGATTTCCGCCAGCCGCCAAGGCCGCCCCTGCGCGCCGCGCCCCACCATCACGCCATCCGCGCCGGATTGCGCAAGGGCTGTGGCGGCGGTTGCGGCGTCGGTGATATCGCCGTTCGCAATCACGGGAATCGTAACTGCCTCCTTCACGCGGGCGATGGCGGACCAATCGGCTTGGCCCTTGTAGAACTGGCACCGCGTGCGACCATGGATCGTCACCATCCGCACCCCGGCCTGTTCTGCCCGCCGCGCGAGTTCCGGCGCGTTCAGCAGGGCGTCATCCCAGCCCAGCCGGGTTTTCAGCGTGACGGGGACCGACACCGCCCCCACCACCGCCGTGATCAGATCCAACGCGAGATCAAGGTCACGCAGCAGCGCAGACCCGCAGAGCCCCGTTGTCACCCGCTTTGACGGGCAGCCCATGTTGATGTCGATGATGCGGGCGCCGTTGCCCTCCATCATCTTGGCGGCTTCGGCCATCCAATAGGGTTCGCGCCCTGCCAATTGCACAGAGGTGGCCTGATCGCCAAGGCCAAGCTCTGCCCGCGCCCGCGCTTCGGGATGGGCGCGCACCACCTCTTGGCTGGCGACCATTTCGGACACCACCAGACCCGCGCCAAAGCGTGCGACGAGCCGCCGGAACGGCAGATCGGTGATCCCGGCCAGCGGGGCCAGCAGGACGGGCGGATCAATCAAATGGGGGCCGAGGCGAAGGGACAAGCTGCCTTTTCCTTGTGCAAGTAAGTTGTTTGGTAATCCCCATAGGGGGCGGGGCAAAGTCTGCTGGCCATCCGTCTGATCGAAAATCATGCGTTGCACATTTTTTAGGCACACTTGCCGCATTCTGCGCCGCTCTATGATCCGAATGGCCTCTGGCTTGCAAGCGATTGGCAGCCAGAGACAGTCTAGCACATGATTGTCAGCGGCGGGCGTCTGGCCTAAGCCTTGATCATCGCAAAACGGAGAATGCCGCATGCAGACCGCCGCCATCATCGTCGCCGCAGGCCGTGGCTTGCGCGCCGGGGGTGATGTGCCAAAGCAATGGCAGATGCTGGCGGGGCGTCCGGTGCTGGCCACAACGTTGGATGCCTTTCGCGGGCGGGTATCGCGCTTGGTTGTGGTGGTGCATCCCGATGACCGCCCAAGGGCCGAAGGCTTGGCCCCCGATGCGATGGTGGTGAATGGCGGTTCCACCCGCGCGCTGTCAGTCCGAAATGCGTTGGAGGCCTTGGCAAGTAATCCCCCCGACCGCGTGCTGATCCATGATGGCGCGCGGCCCTTGGTGTCGGCTGATCTGATCGCGAGGATGGCGGCGGCTTTGGATCATGGCCCCGGTGCTGCCCCTGCCCTTGCCGTCACCGATGCGCTGTGGCGGGGGGCGGCGGGTCTGGTCGTCGGCACGCAAGACCGCAGCGCCCTCTGGCGGGCGCAGACGCCGCAGGGCTTTTGCTTTGACGCCATCCTCGCCGCCCACCGCGCCCATCCCGGCGACGCGGCGGATGATGTCGAGGTGGCGCGCGCCGCAGGGCTTGACGTCACCATCGTCGAGGGCGACGAAGACAATATCAAACTGACCTTCCCCGGCGATTTCGCCCGCGCGGAACGGATCATCGCGGCAAGAATGGCAAGGTAGGCGCATGGATATTCGACTGGGCAACGGCTTTGACGTGCATGCCTTTACTGATGGGGATCACGTCTGGCTCTGTGGCGTCAAGGTGCCGCATGGCAAGGCGCTTTTGGGCCATTCCGATGCCGATGTGGGGATGCATGCCCTGACCGATGCGATTTATGGCGCGCTGGCGATGGGCGATATTGGCCGCCATTTCCCGCCCTCTGACCCGCAATGGAAGGGCGCGGCGAGCCATATCTTCCTGTCCCATGCGGCGGATTTGGCTCGCGCGCAGGGGTTCACGATCACCCATTGCGATGTCACGCTGATTTGCGAACGCCCCAAGATCGGCCCCCATGCCGATGCCATGCGCGCCGAACTCGCGCGGATCATGGGGGTTGAGCTGGGTCGCGTCAGCGTCAAGGCGACCACCTCTGAACGCCTCGGCTTCACGGGCCGCGAAGAAGGTATCGCCGCCATCGCCACCGCAGCGCTGGTCAAGGCATGAGCCGCCTTGTCGCCACCGCCTTCGGCATCGGGCTCTTGCGCCCTGCCCCCGGCACATGGGGCAGTCTGGCGGCAATGCTGCTGGGTTGGGCGATCTACCGCTATGCCGGGTTCCCGACGCTGGTGCTGGCGACGGTGGCCGTCACCGCCCTTGGCTTCTGGGCCATCGGACGGGAGCTGCGCGACCGCCCGGGTGAGGACCCGCAAGAGTTCGTGATCGACGAGGTCGCAGGCCAATGGATTGCCCTGCTGTTCCCCGCGCTGGCCTTTTACGGACGCGGGTTTGAAGGCTGGCTGCCCTGGCCCGCGCCTGTGGCGGCGTTCCTGCTCTTTCGCCTGTTCGACATCTGGAAGCCGTGGCTCGTCGGTCGCGCGGATCGGCGTGGTGATGCGGCGGGCGTGATGCTGGATGATCTTTGGGCCGGGCTTTTTGCCGGGGTGGCCTCCATCCTTGCCGCTGCGGCCTATCACCTGCCGATGATCCTGAAAGGGTTGATCCGATGACCTTGCCCGCCGATGTATTGCAATCCGCGCGCTACTGGGGCCTGCGTTTGGCAACGGCGGAAAGCTGCACCGGGGGCATGATCTCTGCCGCGCTGACGGCGGTTCCCGGATCGTCGGATGTGTTTGACCGGGGGTTCGTCACCTATTCCAACGCCGCCAAGCAAGACATGCTGGGGGTTTTGGCGGAAACATTGGCCCAGTCTGGCGCGGTGTCTGAACCTGTGGCGCACGAGATGGCCGAGGGTGCCTTGGCCCA
>CALRPK020000204.1:0-4742 GCA_943370015.1 Paracoccus haematequi | reverse complement strand
TGAGGCGACCGCCGTTCTAGCAGGCGATGCGCTTCAGACCTTGGCGTTTGAATTGCTGACCGACCCCGCCCTCGGCTCTGCCGACGTGCGGGTGGCGCTGGTGGCGGGTTTGGCCAAGGCGTCTGGTGCCGAAGGCATGGTGCTGGGCCAAGCGCTGGACATCGCGGCGGAAACTGCGAAATCGCCGCTGACCTTGGAACAGATCACCCGCCTGCAAGCGGGCAAGACCGGCGCCCTCATCCGCTTTTCGGCAGAGGCTGGGGCGATCCTTGCGCAAAAAGACCCCGCCCCCCTGCGCGCCTATGCCGATGCCTTGGGTCTGGCCTTTCAGATTTGGGATGATGTGTTGGATGTCGAAGGCGATGTTGCCAAGACCGGCAAGCGGCTGAACAAGGATGCCGAGGCTGGAAAGGCCACCTTCGTGTCGCTTCTGGGTCTGGACCGCGCCAAGGCCCGCGCTGCCGACCTGATTGATATGGCCGAATCCGCCCTTGCCCCTTATGGCGACCGGGCCGCGAACTTGATCGCGGCGGCGCGTTTCGTTATCTCGCGCGAAAGCTGACGTCCTGTTGATTGCCCCCCAGTTTTGCCTCCAGTTTCGCCCCCAGTTTTGCCCATGGAGGGCCGCATGACCGACCGCCCCAAGACCCCGCTTCTGGACCGCGTCAACACCCCCGCCGATCTGAAATCCCTGTCGGATCGCGAATTGCGTCAAGTGGCGGATGAACTCCGCGCGGAAACCATCAGCGCGGTCTCGGTAACGGGCGGGCATCTGGGCGCGGGGCTTGGCGTGGTGGAACTGACGGTGGCGATTCACGCCGTGTTCGACACCCCGCGCGACAAGCTGATCTGGGATGTGGGCCACCAATGCTACCCGCACAAAATCCTGACCGGACGCCGCGACCGCATCCGCACCCTGCGGACCGAAGGCGGTTTGTCCGGCTTCACCAAACGATCCGAAAGCCCCTATGACCCGTTCGGGGCGGCGCATTCGTCAACCTCCATCTCTGCCGCCTTGGGCTTTGCCGCTGCGCGGGATCTGGGCGGTGATCCGGGTGATGCGATTGCGGTGATCGGCGACGGCTCCATGTCGGCTGGCATGGCGTTTGAGGCGATGAACAACGCAGGCCATCTGAAAAAACGCCTCTTCGTCATCCTGAATGACAATGAAATGTCTATCGCCCCGCCCGTGGGGGCGCTGTCATCCTACCTGTCCCGCCTTTACGCCGAAGCGCCGTTCCAAGACCTGAAACAGGCCGCCAAGGGGGCTGTAAGCCTGCTGCCCGGACCCTTCCAAGAGGGCGCGCGGCGGGCCAAGGAAATGCTGAAAGGCATGGCCGTGGGCGGGACATTGTTCGAGGAGTTGGGGTTCAGCTATGTCGGCCCCATCGACGGGCATGATCTGGACCAACTCCTCCCCGTGCTGCGCACCGCCAAAGCGCGGGCGACGGGGCCGATGCTGATCCATGTCCTGACGAAAAAAGGCAAAGGCTACGCCCCCGCCGAGGCCGCCGCCGACAAGGGCCACGCCACCGCGAAATTCGACGTCCTCACCGGCGTGCAGGCCAAGGCGAAATCCAACGCCCCCAGCTATACCAAGGTCTTCGCCCAAGGCCTGATCGCCGAGGCTGAGGTTGACCCCAAGATCGTCGCCGTGACCGCCGCGATGCCCGATGGCACGGGGCTGAACCTCTTTGCCGACCGCTTCCCCAAGCGCTGCTTTGATGTGGGCATCGCCGAACAACACGCCGTGACCTTTGCCGCAGGGCTGGCCGCCGGGGGGATGCGCCCCTTCTGCGCGATCTATTCCACCTTCCTGCAACGCGGTTACGATCAGGTCGTGCATGATGTGGCAATCCAGCGCCTGCCGGTCCGCTTTGCCATCGACCGCGCGGGGCTGGTCGGGGCCGATGGCGCGACCCATGCCGGATCGTTCGACATCGCCTTCCTTGCCAACCTGCCCGGCATCGTCGTTATGGCGGCGGCGGATGAGGCGGAACTGATGCACATGGTCGCCACCGCAGTCGCATATGATGACGGCCCCATCGCCTTCCGCTTTCCGCGTGGCGAGGGCGTCGGCTGCGACATGCCCGCCCGTGGCCAAATCCTGCAAATAGGCAAAGGCCGCGTGATCCGCGAAGGGTCCCGTGTGGCGATCCTGTCCTTTGGCACCCGCCTGTCAGAGGTTTTGAAAGCCGCCGAGGCGTTGTCAGGCCGGGGCCTGACCCCGACCGTGATTGATGCGCGCTTTGCCAAACCCCTGGACCGCGACCTGATCCTGAACGCCGCGCGGCACCATGAAGCGCTGATCACCGTCGAAGAGGGGGCCGTGGGTGGTTTCGGCAGCCATGTCGCGCAACTGCTGGCGGATGAGGGCGTCTTTGACCACGGGCTGAAATTCCGCAGCATGGTCCTGCCCGATATCTTCATCGATCAGGCCAGCCCGGAAAAGATGTATCAGGTCGCCGGAATGGACGCCGCGCAGATTGAGGCGAAGGTTCTGGAAACCCTGAACGTCGCCGTGGTGGGGCGGCGGGCCTGAGGCCCGCCTGCCGCGCTTACTTCTGGTCCAACCGCCGTTCAATCGCCTCAAGCCGGGCGATGATCTTTTTGAAGTGATCCTCTTCAGCGGCTTTGGTGTCGGCCTCGGCGGCGGCTTGCATGGAGTTCACGATCAGACCGACCAACAGGTTGACCACGGCAAAGGTGGTGATCAGGATGAAGGGCAGGAAGAACAGCCACGCATAGGGATGCACCTCCATCACTGGGCGGACGACATCCCCCGCCCAGCCTTCCAGCGTCATGACCTGAAACAGCGTCAGCGCAGATGCGGTCAGGTTGCCGAACTTTTCCGGGAAATCCGGCCCGTAAAGCTGCGTTGCCATCACGGCGGCCACGTAAAAGATCATCGCCATCAGCAAGAATACCGACCCCATCCCCGGCAGCGCGGTGATGAACCCCTCGACCACGCGGCGCAGGCTGGGTGCCACGGAAATCACGCGCATCACCCGCAGGACGCGCAGTGCCCGCAAGACCGACAACCCATGCGCAGCGGGCACCAGCGCGATGCCGATGATGATCAGGTCGAATACGTTCCAGCCCGACCGAAAGAACCGCAACCCATGCGCGTAAAGCTTGGCCACCAATTCGACGACAAAGATGATCAGGCACAACTGATCCAGAAAATCGATCACGCCACCGAACCGCGCCATCAGCGAGGGTGAGGTTTCCATTCCCATCAGGGCGGCGTTGAAGATGATGATGGCAAGGATCAGGGTGCTGAAGGTCCGACCTTCCAGCAGTTGGGCAAGCTTTTCACGCGACACGATGGTTTTCCGGGCACAGGGATTTCTGCGCCGGTTCTACGCAAAAGACAGGCGAAATCAACGCGCCGGGACGAAAAACTGGCCGAAAGGCTGTCTTTTCAACCACTGATTTCAGCACCCTTGGCCGATGTCACCCAACATGTGCCGCTGGCATGACCCAGCATGCAAAAGGGCCGCCCCCAAGGGACGGCCCATGACTTTCGCAACGGCTGAAAGATCAGGCGTTGACGCTGTCCTTCAGCGCCTTGGCGATCGAGAACTTGACCTGCTTGTCCGCGGCCTTGGTCACGGTTTCGCCGGTGGCCGGGTTGCGGACCTGACGTTCGGGACGGGCGCGGCAGACGACCTTGCCCAGACCCGGCAACGTCACGGCGCCACCAGCGGCAACTTCGCGGGCCACAACGGCGGCAATCGCGTCCAGCGCGGCACCAGCCACCTTTTTGTCCGAACCCATCTGTTCGGCCAAGGCTGCGACGAGTTGGGTCTTGGTCATCGGTTTCGACATGGGCTGTCCCTTCTTCTGATGGCCGGTCAGGCGACCGACCGTTCAATTTTTGTCTGGCATCCGCTAAAATAGGTTTTTGCGAACAAATCAAGCCCTTTTGGCCCAAACATGCCAGATTGGGCAGGCCCTGACCTAAAGAAAGGCCGTCTCTTCGAAGCTGCGCAGTTTGCGGCTGTGGATGCGCTCCAGCGGGGTGTCGCGCAGCCGCTCCATCGCACGGATGCCGATCTGAAGGTGTCGTGCGACCTGCGTCTTGTAGAACTCGGATGCCATTCCGGGAAGTTTCAACTCTCCATGCAGGGGTTTATCCGACACGCACAGAAGCGTGCCGTAAGGCACCCGAAAGCGGAACCCATTGGCGGCAATCGTGGCGGATTCCATGTCAAGCGCGATGGCGCGGCTTTGCGACAGGCGTTGCACGGGGCCGGAGTGATCGCGCAACTCCCAGTTGCGGTTGTCGATTGTGGCGACGGTGCCGGTCCGCATGATGCGCTTCAACTCATAGCCTTCAAGCTGGGTCACCTCTTCCACCGCATCTTCCAGTGCGATCTGGATTTCGGCCAAAGCCGGGATCGGCACCCAGACGGGCAGATCGTCATCCAGCACATGATCCTCACGCAGATAAGCATGGGCGAGCACGAAATCCCCAAGCGACTGCGAATTCCGCAGCCCCGCGCAATGCCCCACCATCAGCCACGCATGGGGACGCAAGACGGCGATATGGTCGGTGGCGGTCTTGGCGTTGGACGGGCCGACGCCGATGTTGACCAGCGTGATCCCCTGCCCATCGGCGCGCTTCAGGTGGTAGGTTGGCATCTGCGGCATCTTGGTCACCGGGGTCAGCACGCCATCGGGGGCGGTGATGATCTGGTTTCCGGTGGCGACAAAGGCGGTGTAGCCGCTGGCCGGAT
>CALRPK020000203.1:0-4743 GCA_943370015.1 Paracoccus haematequi | reverse complement strand
GACGCGCCGGTCCCGCCGTATTTCCGGCCTGGACAGCGCCCGTATCTTCCGGGGGGAGGAACCATCATGAATCCGGCCATTCAGGCCCTGTTTGTCATCGTCGGCGGTGTCGGCGGCTGCATCGGCTATTTCTACCTGTCGAACCTTTTCCTCGACAAAGTGCTTTATCCGCCCCGTGGTCCAAATGCCGGGCGCAACATCAACCGCGCCAACCTGATCCGGCCATGGCTGTTCCTGTTCCCCGCGCTGTTTGGGCTGTCGCTCTATCTGGCCTATCCGGTGCTTGCGACGCTGTGGCTGTCGCTTCATGACAAGACCGGGGATTTCGTGGGTTTCGCCAATTACGCGCAGATGGCGAGCGAGGATAAGTTCTGGGAATCCATGCGCAACAACATGTTGTGGCTGATCGTGGTGCCCGCGCTGTCCACCGCTTTCGGGCTTTTGGCGGCGCAACTGACCGACCGGATCAGATGGGGCAACTTGGCCAAATCGCTGATCTTCATGCCGATGGCGATTTCCTTTGTTGGTGCATCGGTGATCTGGAAACTGATCTATGACACCCGTCCCGAAGGCAGCGCGCAGATTGGCCTCTTGAACGCGGTTTGGCTGCAATTTGACGGCGGCATCGGTTCGGTGATCGCGCTGAAGGTTTTCCCGGCGCTGATCCTGATTTCGACCATTGGCGCCGCCTTGTTCGGCATTTGGGCGCTGCTGTCCCCGCTGCGCGAGGCGGACCGTCGCGGCCATCCGGGCATTGTGGCTGTCAAGGTCGCGGTCTCGGCGCTTCTGGCCTTTGTGTCTTATGAATTGGTGATCTGGCTGGTCGGCACGCTGACCGCAGCATTGCCCTACGGCACGCCGCAGACCTTCCTGTCGATGCCCTATTGGAACAGCTATTTCCTGATGATCGTGCTGGTCTGGATTCAGACCGGCTTTGCCATGGTCATCCTGTCTGCCGCCCTGCGCGGTGTGCCTGAGGAAACCATTGAGGCTGCGATCCTCGACGGCGCGAACCCGTTCCAGATTTTCTTCCAGATCAAGGTGCCGCAGATCATGCCCACCGTCGTCGTGGTCTGGACCACGATCACCATCGTCGTGCTGAAGGTCTTTGACATCGTTCTGGCCATGACCAATGGCCAGTGGGAGACGCAGGTTCTGGCCAATTACATGTATGACAAGCTGTTCCGCTCGCTCGACTGGGGGGTGGGCTCGGCCTCGGCCATGGTGATCATGCTGCTGGTCACGCCGATCCTGATCTGGAACGTCTACAACGCCCGCAAGGAGATGCGCTGATGGACAACATCGCCGGAAAGAAATCCGCGCTGCAATGGGCGGTGCATCTGTCGACGGCTCTTCTGGTGGCGCTTTGGGTGCTGCCCACGGCTGGCCTGTTGGTATCGTCCTTCCGCACGGGGGATCAGATCGTCACCTCGGGCTGGTGGCGAGCGCTGATGACGCAGGAAAGCCAACTCGCCGCCATCCGCATCGGCGGGGATGAGGTGGAGAAAGACGGGCAATTCGTGATCGAGGGTAACCTGTTCGACGGGCAGGGCGCAGAGATCAGCCGCTGGGGCACCTCGTCCAAAGAGCCTGAGGCCTTTGCCGCAGGCGAGGCCGCTACGCTGAACGATGGCCCGACGCTGACGGTGCAGGCGGATGGGGCTTTTGCCCTGACCTCAGCCACCAGCATGGCCGATCTGCGGATGCCGCGCGTCTTTGTGACCGCCGCCACCCCGCCAGATTTCACCTTTGGCAACTATTCCAACGTGATCTCCAGCCCGATGGCCGGGCAAAGCATCGGTGAGGCCTTCCTGAACACCCTGACCGTGGCGATCCCGTCCACGATCATCCCGATCCTTGTGGCGGCCTTTGCGGCCTATGCGCTGGCGTGGATGGATTTTCCGGGGCGGCCGCTTCTGGTGGCCTTTGTCGTGGCGCTGCTGGTGGTGCCGCTGCAACTGGCGCTGATCCCGCTGTTGCAACTGCACAATGCGATTGGCATCGGCAAGGGCTATCTGGGTGTCTGGCTGGCGCACACCAGTTTCGGCATGCCGATGGCGATTTACCTGCTCCGCAACTACATGGCCGGATTGCCGCGCGACATCATCGAAAACGCGCGGGTCGATGGGGCGACGGATTTCCAGATCTTCATCAAGATCATCCTGCCGCTGTCCTTCCCGGCCTTGGCCTCTTTCGCGATCTTCCAGTTCCTTTGGACATGGAATGACCTGCTGGTGGCTTTGGTGTTCCTTGGCACCGGCAATGACCAACAGGTGCTGACCGGCAACCTTGTGAACCTGATGGGCTCTCGCGGTGGGGATTGGGAGATTCTGTCGGCCTCGGCCTTTGTGTCGATTGCCGTGCCTTTGGCAGTGTTCTTTGCCATGCAGAAATATCTGGTCCGCGGCCTCTTGGCCGGATCGGTGAAGTGAGACGGATATGAAAGACGTGATCGGACTGGATGCCGATTGGTGGCGCGGGGCGGTGATCTATCAGGTCTACCCCCGCAGCTATCAAGACAGCAATGGCGATGGGGTGGGTGATCTGGCGGGGATCACCGCGCGGCTGGACCATATCGCGGGGCTGGGGGCGGATGCGATCTGGATCAGCCCGTTTTTCACCAGCCCGATGAAGGACTTCGGCTATGATGTCAGCGATTATTGCGACGTTGATCCGATGTTCGGCAGCCTGTCGGATTTCGATGCCTTGGTGGCTCGGGCGCATGCGCTGAACCTCAAGGTGATGATTGATCTGGTGCTGTCGCATACTGCCGATGTGCATCCGTGGTTCGCGCAAAGCCGCAAGAACCGCACGAATGACAAGGCCGATTGGTATGTCTGGGCCGATCCCAAGCCCGATGGCACGCCGCCGAACAACTGGCTGTCGGTCTTTGGCGGCTCCGCGTGGCAATGGGACGCGCGGCGCGAGCAGTATTACCTGCACAACTTCCTGACCAGCCAACCCGACCTGAACCTGCACAATGAAGACGTGCAAGAGGCGCTTTTGGATGTTGCCCGCTTCTGGCTGGCGCGGGGGGTGAATGGGTTCCGGCTTGACACGATCAATTTCTACTTCGCCGACAAATACTTGCGCGACAATCCTTCACTGCCGCCTGAGTTGCGGAACGACTCCATCGCGCCAAGCGTGAACCCCTATAACCACCAGTTGCACCTCTTTTCAAAGAATCAGCCGGAAAACCTTGAATTCCTTCGCAGATTCCGCGCCGTGCTTGCGCCCTACAAGGCCGCTGCAGTGGGTGAGGTGGGCGATGCCCAACGCGGCCTTGAGATTATGGCCGAATACACCTCGGGCGGGGATAAGGTGCAGATGTGCTACCCGTTTGAGATGCTGCAACCCGCGCGGCTGACGGCGGGTCTGGCGGCGCTGACCTTTGACCGTCTGGCGGCAGCGGCCCCGGATGCTTGGCCCTGCTGGGCCTATTCCAACCATGACACCGTGCGCCACATCACCCGCTGGGGTCTTTTTGACGCCGCTGCAAGGGTTTACACGACTCTTCTCATGTGTCTGCGCGGCTCGGTTTGTCTCTACCAAGGCGAGGAACTGGGTCTGCCAGAGGCTGAGATTGCCTTTGAAGAGCTGCAAGACCCTTACGGCATCCAGTTCTGGCCCGAATTCAAAGGCCGTGATGGGTGTCGGACGCCGATGGTCTGGCAATCCGACAATGCGCTCTGCGGTTTTTCCACCGCTGAAAAGGCGTGGCTTCCCGTGACCGCGCCGCATCGGCCCTTGTCGGTCGCGGCGCAAGAGGCGGACCCTGCGGCGCTGCTGCATCACTACCGCCGCGCGCTGGCCTTCCGCCGCGCCCATCCGGTGCTGGCGGGTGGCAAGATGACCGATTGGCAGGCGGAGGGAGAGGTGTTTTCCTTTATTCGCCAAGAGGATGAGACGATTTTCTGCGCCTTCAACCTAAGCCCCGACGCAGCGCAGGTGACGCTGCCCGCAGGGCAGTGGCAGGCGGTTGGGATGGAATTGGGAAGCGTGTCCCCCGTTGCGGGCACGGTCATTTTGGCGGGTTGGGGATGTGTCCTCGCCCGCAAGGGTTAAGGGGGGAAGACGATGGCCAATCTGAAACTGACGAATGTCGAAAAGGCCTATGGTGAGGTTAAGGTGTTGAAAAACATCAACCTTGACATCAAGACGGGTGAGTTGGTCGTCTTTGTCGGCCCCTCTGGCTGTGGGAAATCCACGCTGTTGCGGATGATCGCGGGGTTGGAACGGATCACGGGGGGCGATTTCACCATTGATGATGCCCGGATGAACGATGTGCCCCCGGCGCAGCGCGGGATTGCGATGGTGTTCCAATCCTACGCGCTTTATCCGCATATGACCGTGCGCGACAACATGGCCTTCGCGCTGAAACTGGCGAAAAAGACCAAGGCCGAGATTGCCGCCGCCGTCGATAAAGCCGCCAAAATCCTGCAACTGACGCCCTATCTGGACCGCCTGCCAAAGGCATTGTCAGGTGGCCAGCGCCAGCGCGTCGCCATCGGGCGGGCCATCGTGCGCGACCCGAAGGTTTATCTGTTTGATGAGCCGCTGTCGAACCTTGACGCCGCCCTGCGGGTGGCGACGCGGATCGAGATCGCGCAGCTTAAGGAAAACATGCCCGACTCGACGATGGTTTATGTGACCCATGACCAGGTTGAGGCGATGACTTTGGCCAGCCGGATTGTGGTGCTGGCCGGCGGCGGGATTTCGCAGGTTGGGACTCCGCTGGAGCTG
>CALRPK020000202.1:0-4752 GCA_943370015.1 Paracoccus haematequi | reverse complement strand
GGCGATGCCGGAACCCGCAGTAAAGGTTCCGCTTGCGGTTGACTGACCCACCATTCATCCTGACGCCTGTCCGTGACACAGGTTCAGTTCGGTGATGATGGTGCGCTTGTTTCTTGCCTTTGCTGCGGTCGCTGTCTTTGCCGCCTCTTCCATTCCGACACATGCCGAAACCGTGGCTCCGTCTGACGCCCCGGTGCAGGCCGAGGATGACCTGGCCGCCTGCCAACCCGACGTCATGGCCTGTGTCATCGCGGACGCCATGGCCATCCTGAAGACGTTGGACGCGCCCGAAGATGCGCCGCTGGCCAAAGACTTGATGCTGCAAATCTTGGCGTTGGGCAGTCCTGAACAGCAGATGGCGCTTTTGCAGAGCCCCTCGCCCGCCGAAGCGCCGGTGGACCTGATCTTTGAATTGAAGCGCGCCGTTTTCCTTGGCCCGGAAGCTGTCACCACGTTCTTCAAGAACTCCAGCCGCCTGTTATTCGAAACCGTCCCGTCCGAGGCATTGATTGATCTAACGCGTGCCGCGATGGATCAGGGCAGCAAAGTCACTGTGTCGAAACTGTTGCCGGGGCTTCTGGTGCGAAGCGTCGGGGATGCCTCGTATCAGGAACGTCTGGCAGTCCAAGCCACATCGGTGGCCGCTTATTCTTTCCTTGGCGATGACACGCGGGCTGCCGCACAGTTTGACCGCATGATGAAACTGTTCGTCGTTGAAGCCGTCCAAGGGCAGGACGAGGCGATCACAAGCGCCCTCACTTTCTGGCTGATGAAGTCGGAGCAACCGGCCTTCATCGCGCCCTTCATCACCTTGGCCAAGGCCAAGGGCACATGGGTGCCATCCACCGGTTTCCACGGATGCGCCCTTGCCATGTCCGGCGATATCAAAACGGCGCAGACCGTCATGGAAAAGTCGATTGTGGGCCTGATCCTTGACATCGGCCAGCGTGATCCCGCGTCAAAGCCCGGCAGGATTGCCGGCCTGCATCGCTTCGTCTGGATGTTTCGGCAGTGTGGACCCGGCGTCAATTTTGATCGCATGGACGGCATGATCGCAGAGGCGATGGCGCTGTATACCCGGCAGGCCGAGGCGCAAACGATACCCGCGCTTCGGTTCATGTTGCAGACCGCGCTGCATGTGCCCGACAGTGATCCCGACCTGATCCGGACCAGCGCCGCCCGGGCGTTGCACGCTTTAGGGCAATACGAGAACAGCGCCGATGCAGGGCCGCTGGCGCGGAGTGTGCTGACCTTCGTGATCATGCAGCGCACCATCCACCCATAGCGGCGCATCGAAAACACCGATGGGCTGGCGCAAGCTCATGCCCCTACCCCCGCAGCCAATCCGCCGCATAGGTCACCGCTGACACCCCAGCGAAGCTGGCCATACGGTCCAACTCGGACTCCAGCCGCGACAGCCGACCCGGGGTCATCTTCACCCCATTCTCTGCCCAGAACGCCCGCACGGCCAGACGGTCGCCGTCGCGGTCGGCTTTGACGTCGATGCGGCCGATCAGGCGCACGCCTTCCAGCACGGGAAAGACGTAATAGCCGTATTGGCGTTTCGCCTCAGGGACAAACACCTCAATCCGGTAAAAGAAGCCAAACAACCGCTCCGCCCGGTTGCGGTCGCGCAGGGCGGGGTCGAAGGGTGACAGGATGCGGATGCGGGGTCCGGGTTCCGGCACCGGTCCTGTCAGGATGTCGGGGCGGGCCAATGCGGGGCGCAACGACCCATCCGCCCCTTCCACCCGGATCAGCACCGCAGCACCTGAGGCCACCGCCCGCGAAGCCCAATCGCGGGCCAGATCGGCGGGGACGGCGTTCCAGAAGGCCTGAACCTCTGACACGTTCCCGAAGCCCAGCCGATCCAGCGCCATATCACAAGCCCTGTCCGCCGCCTGCTGCGCCGTCAATTCTGGCAAGCGATGAACCTCAGGGATCACCCGTTCCGTCAGATCATAGAGCTTGCGGAAATTGTCGCGCCCCGTGATCGCCAACTCTCCCGTCCGCCAAAGCCATTCCAGCGCGGTTTTCGACGGATGCCAATCCCACCAACCGCCTTTGCCCCGCGCCTCCCCCTCGCCCACCTCAGCGCTGCTGACAGGGCCATGGTCGCGGATGCGGGTCAGGATATCCGCCATCACCTCACGATAGCCGGGGCGGAACCATTTCTGCCAATTCGACTCCATCCGCTGGGCATCGCGGGCAAAGCGGTGCTTCCACACCGGGAACAGCGCGACGGGAAGGATCGAGGCGTCATGCGTCCAATGTTCAAACAGCATCCGATCCCGTTCCAGCAAGGGAACCAGCGCGGCAGGCCGATAGGATTGCCGCCGTGCCCAAAGGATCATGTGATGCGCGCGTTCAACCGTGCGGATGCTGTCCACCTGCACAAAGCCCAGACGGTCAATCACCCCAGCCAAAGCCGCCCCTGTTGCAGGTCCGGTGGGCGGATCAACCAACAAATGCCGAGCCAGAAAATGGCGGCGGGCAACAGGATTGGGCAGGATGGGCGCGGTCATGCCACAGGCATAGCAACCCGGCGGCTTATTCCGCCACCTTTTTCACGAATTGTGATTTCAGGCCAATCTGGCCCACGCCCGGCAGCTTGCAATCAATGTCGTGATCGCCATCGACCAGACGGATGCCGCGCACCTTGGTGCCGACCTTGATGACAGTGGAAGAACCCTTCAATTTCAGATCCTTGATCACCGTCACCGTATCGCCATCGGCCAAAAGATTGCCCACAGCATCGCGCACGCCGCCTTCGGCTGCGGCCACAGGGGACCATTCATGGCCGCATTCCGGGCAGGTCAGCAGGGCATCGGCCTGATAAACAAAGGCCGAGGAACATTCGGGGCATGGGGGCAAGGTATCGCTCATCCCCGCGCCATAGCGCGAAGTCTCGGCAAAGACCACAGCCCAAAAAGCCCGCAGCAGGACCGAGAGGAGGACCGGTCCCGCTGCGGTATCGGCCTGCGCATGGGATCAATGCAGCCCGAATTCCGCCATCAGGCGCCGCCGCATGGCGACAAAGTCGGGCGCGCTGCGGTCGCGCGGGCGGGGCAGGTCCACCTCAATCAGACGCGGCGGGGCGGCGTTCTCTTTCGCCAGCACCAGCACGCGGTCGGCCAGATGGATCGCCTCTTCCAGATCATGGGTGACAAGGATCATCGTCACGCCTTCTTCGCGCCAGATGCGGGCCAGTTCTTCCTGCATCGTCAGCTTCGTCATCGCGTCCAGCGCACCAAGCGGTTCGTCCAGCAGCAGGATTTCCGGCTGAACCGTCAGTGCCCGCGCGATGCCCACCCGCTGCGCCATGCCGCCCGATAATTGCCGGGGATAGGCCTCTTCAAACCCCGTCAGACCGACAAGCCGGATGTAATGGCGCGCCTTGTCCTGCGCTTGGGTACGGTCGATCCCCCGCACCTCAAGCCCGAAGGCCACGTTTTGCAACACGGTCAGCCATGGCAGCAGGCGCGGTTCCTGAAAGATCACCGCGCGTTGGGACCCGATGCCCTGCACCGGCGCGCCGTCGATCCGCACCTCGCCCCGGTCGGGCTGTTCCAACCCGGCCAGCACGCGCAAAAGCGTGGTCTTGCCACAGCCTGAGGGGCCGACAATCGCCAGCGCCTCGCCGCCCGTGACGTGCAGGTTCAGGCCGCGCAGCACCTCAAGCCGCTTGCCGTTCAGGCTAAAGGATTTGGAGAGGTCACGCACCGTGACCTCTCCTTTCCGGGTGATGGGGTCTGCCAAAACCATCGCCCCGAACCGTCAGTTCGTCGCCGGGGCGTCGCCCGTGGTGTAAAGGATGTTCTTGGCGACAAGTTGACCCGGCTTCACCGTGCCGTCACGTTCCAGAACGTCGATCCAGAACTGGATGTCACGCTCTACCGCCAGACCACCTTCGCGCACACCGTAGCCTGCGAAATACTGTGCGACATCAGGATTTTCGTCACGTTCGGCCAAGACCTTGGCAAAGATCGCCTTGGTTTCTTCGGGGTGTTCGCGGGCATAATCCAGCGCCTTGGCGGCACCCTCGACGAAGGCCTTTGCCTCAACCGGGTGGGCGTCGATCCAATCGCGGCGCAAGACGACAAAGCCGCCCGCGATATCGCCGATGATGTCGGTGTCATCAAACACCGCCCGCAGACCGCCTGCCTGACGCGCCGCCCCTTCGAACGTGGTCTGCCAATAGCCAAAGGCCGACACATCCACCTGCTTGGACCGCAGCACCTGTTCCAGTTGCGGACCCGGCACCACCACCAGATTGGCGGCATCCTTCGGCAGACCCTTCTGATGCAGCGCCTCACGCACCACATAATCCAGATGCGCGCCAAGGGTGTTCACGGCGATGGTCTTGCCCGCGATATCCTCGATCGTCTTGATAGGGCTGTCTTCCAGCACGTAGAAAATCGACTGCGCATCGTCATTGATGCCGTTGGACGGGTAGGCCGCGACAAAATCATTGCCTGCGGCGATAGAGTTCAGCACGGCTGCGGTGGCCGCCGATCCAAGTTCCACACTGCCGCCCGCCAAGGCGACCAAAGATGCCGGGCCGCCTTGGGCATAGCCCACGTTTTCCAGCGTGATGCCGGTGCCATCGTAATAGCCCAGTTCAGCCGCCAACTCATGGGCGTTCAGGCCGCCTTGGCTGGCCAGATAGCGGATCGTCACATCGGCATGGGCGGCGGTGGCAAGACCCAGACCCAGCGCAGTGGTCAGGGCAAGCGTGCGAAACAGCGAAGT